>DAOVVG010000273.1 GCA_030632175.1 Gammaproteobacteria bacterium | reverse complement strand
TGGCGGTAATGTCTTATAGCGGTTTGCGTTCAGTGCTGGAGCACCAGTTCCGCACTGAAGCAGAAGCCGAACACCTGGCGGAATTGCAGAAGGCCTATCTGGTCATGCAGCGTGACATCGAGCAGGTGGTGGCACGCCCGGTACGCAGCGAGTTTGGCGAAGAACTGGCACCCCTGGTCGGTGATCAAACCCTGGAATTTACCCGTGGCGGGTGGAGTAATCCGCTCAGGCGTCCCCGCAGTACCCTGCAACGGGTCGCCTATTCATGGGCAGACCGCCAGCTGCGGCGTTACGCGTGGCAGGTGCTGGATCGTGCACAGGACACCCTGCCGACTGAACAATTGCTCATTGACAATATCGAGTATATGCAGATTCGTTACCTGTTTTCCGATGATGAGTGGAAGGAGCAATGGCCGGATATCATTCAAGGGCCTGATCCGGGTGCAGAGTCGGCCGTGTTGCCAAGAGCCGTTGAAGTGACTATCGAACATGAACACTATGGACCGCTTGTGTGGTTGTTCCAGTTGCCGCCATGAGAATCGCATATTCAGCCAGGCATAAACGATCCCCGCACACTAACGGGATGGCTGGTCAGCGCGGTGTCGCACTGGTCACCGCGTTACTGGTCGTCAGTCTGGCAACCATGGCTGCTGTTAGCATGGTTACCCGTCAACATGTGGATGTGCGGCGTACCGGCAACCTGCTGCATGGGGAACAGGCCTATGCCTATGCGCTGGCCGCTGAAAGCTGGGCCCTGGTAATCATGAACCGTGACAGGAAAGATACCGAGATTGACATGCTGGGGGAGGACTGGGCCACGGCATTGCCGCCGATTTCCGTGGATGGGGGGTTTGTCAATGGTCTCATCAGTGACTTGCAGGGGCGTTTTAATGTCAATAACCTGATTGGCGGAGATGGCAAGCCGAGTGCAGCGGACAGGGATTACTTCAAGCGCTTGCTGGTTGTGCTGGGGCTGGATTCCGCGTTGACCAATGCGTTGCTCGACTGGATTGACCCCGATATCAATGCAAGCTATCCCGATGGTGCTGAAGATGACACCTACCTTTTAAATAATCCGCCATATCGGGCGGCCAATCGCCCATTGAGCAGTGTCAGCGAACTGGGGCTGATCAAGGGTTTCACTGCAGATGTGAGGTCTGTACTGGAGCCGCATATCACTGCGTTGCCGGTTCATACAAGTATCAACATCAACACAGCCACAGCGCAAGTTTTACGTGCACTGAATGAGGGCCTGAGCGAATCGGATGTAACCTCCCTGATCGAGGACCGGGGCGAAGACGGCTATAAGGAAAAAGCGGCATTTCTTGCCCATGATGCACTGGCGGGCCTGGAGGTTGATGTTGATATAGGGATCAGTAGCGGTTGGTTTAATGTGCAAACTGACGTGACGGTCGGGCGTGGCAGTGCGCGCCTGCAAAGCGTGCTGTTGCGGAAAGATGGATCAACCCGGGTGGTTTCCCGGACCAGGACCCGGCAGCGGCTCTTGCCCTGATAGTTAGTGGCCATCCATACACTGTAATTTCTCTCGCACGACTACATGTATGTAGGAGGTAGTACTGCTTCAACCTGATAAAGATGGATATTATTGCCACGGAAGCACACGGAAATACACGGAAAAAGCCTTCTAAGGCATTTATTCTTACGTGTTTTTTCCGTGTGCTTCCGTGGCTATTAAATAAATCTGGTGCCCAGCTTAAGGAACCCCTGATTAATTACCTTGCCGTCATCCCGGCGAATGCCGGGATCCAGAGATTTCAACGACATGGATTCCGGCCTGCGCCGGAATGACGAATAAATCAGAACTTCCTTAATATAGTCCAGCATGTGTTGTTATCAGTTTGAAAGAGTACTGAATTTTTGAGGGCTGGGTTAGTCTTGTCCGGCATATTTTCTGATACGATAACGCTTTAATTATGATGATGAAATCCGGACCAATGCTATGCGTAACATGCTGTTGTTGAGGGCGAACCCCTCTGATGACCAACGCTGGAGCTGGTTGCATCTGGACAGTACGGGTGTAGCGCGTGGCGTTATTCACTCGGGAACGCTGGCTGATGCGGCCGCTGAGGCAGATGGTTTGCGGGTGCTTGTGTTGATGCCCGGCACAGACTGCCTGTTGACCAGTGTACGTATACCCGGCCGCAACCGGAAGAAATTGCTGCAGGCAGTCCCGTATGCCCTGGAAGAACAGCTGTCGGATGATGTCGAGAAGCTGCATTTTGCGATCGGGGCTGAGCTGGATGACGGTAGCAGGCAAGTGGCTGTTACCGATAAACACCGTATGGAAACACTCATGGCTGCGCTCGGCGAAGCCGGTCTGGATGTGCAGTGCGTGGTACCCGAGCAGTTGGCAGTGCCGCTGTCTGAGAGTGGAGACAGTGTATTGATTGACCATGATATGGCAGTGGTGCGTAACGGAGAGTATTCAGGATACGCGGTTGACAGTGACAATCTGGGAATCGTGCTGTCAGCCCGGCAACAGGATGATTCAGACCTGCAACCGGTTCTACAGCTGTACGTGGAGCAGGATGCTTCGATACCGGAACTGGGCGACTATCCCAGTGAGACCCGCATCGAGCACTACGCGCGCGACCCGCTTGACATCCTGTCAAAAGGGCTGGACATGAAGGCCATCAACCTGTTGCAGGGAGAGTTTGGCCAAATGGGCGAGTGGAGCCGTATCTGGCGTCCGTTAAGGGCGACGGCAGCGCTGTTGCTGGCCGGTGTCCTCATCAGTAATGCGGTGATGGCGGTAGATTATTACCGTCTTAACAAGGAAAGTGACCAGCTGAAAACGCAAATAGAGGAGACCTTCAAAAAGGCGTTTCCTGAAACCAGGCGCCTGGTAAACCCGCGTGCCCAGATGCAGCAGAAACTGGACCAGTTGCAACATAGCCAGGGTACGGGAAACCGTTTCCTGAATCTGATCGGGCAAGCCGGTGAGGTAATCAAGGATACAAAGGGTGTTGAGGTCACAGGGGCAAATTACCGTGGCGGGAGGCTGGACCTCGATCTTAAAGTTACCAGCCTGCAGTTACTGGATCAGCTCAAACAGGCCCTGACAAAAACCGGCGCCTTGTCTGTTGAAATACAGTCTGCAACGACCGAGTCAGACCAGCGCGTCAAGAGCCGCCTGCGTATCGTGGGAGTGGGTACATGAAGCAGTGGTTTGAAGGACTGGAATTCCGTGAACGCATCATGTTGCTGTCAGGTGCAGCTGTCCTGGTCGTGTTCCTGTTTTATGTGCTGGTATGGCAGCCTGTCCATTCCGGCTATGACCGGCTCAAAAGCAATATATCCGAGCAGCGTACAACAGCACTATGGATGCAGGAAAGCGCGGCCAGAGTCAAACAGTTGAAGAGTGCAAGCCGTACTTCAGGCCAGGGTCTGGGCAAGCGCTCGCTGCTGGCAGTGACTGACAGTATGTCGCGTGCAGGTGGTCTGGCTGCATACCTGAAACGCATTGAGTCGGAAGGGAGCAGCCGTGTGCG
>DAOVVG010000288.1 GCA_030632175.1 Gammaproteobacteria bacterium | reverse complement strand
GTCAAATACCTCGATGCCGATATCTATGGCTCCATTGACGTTTACAGACTCGGGAAAATTGAAGCGCCCGTTATCACTGGCTGTGCGCCGTATCGCATTCTGGAAAGTCATCTCAGGCATAAAAATATGCACCCGCCGCCCGGGAGTTGAATGTGAAAGTGCTTCGGAAGTATGTGAAAACAGAAACTGGCCTACCCGTACACGCGCTCCAAGATTGGCAAGTCCGTTCGTGTCATTCCCCCTGGAAAAGTGGTTCAGGGTGACAGACGCATCCAGCACCCTCACCACATTGCCGTCACGTCTGATCCCGTTGTGGCCCATCTCGGTCAACAGGAAATAATCGATATCCTTGCTCACCGGCAACAGGGTGCCGCGTGCCCCAAGCCGTGCCCGGCGCAAAAAGAAATCGCTGTCCCGTTTGCGGTCCGGGGCAATCGTACCCGGAACCTGCCTGTCTCCATTCACATTCGGACCGGTATTGCCAGCCACCGTGTCACCGGCGAGCGGGCCCACTGCGCCTTTGATCGGATCGTTGTATTCCTTCACATAGGTAGGCTGAACGAAGCCGAAGAGTTTTATCGTGTGCGGGGTAGCGCCTGGCTCTGTTCCACGCAGCTTGAACCAGTTAGCTGCATACGCAGGAACGCTGAACACCTGCATGACCAACATACAAACGACAATTAGCATCAATCTTCGGGATTGCAACTGCATAAATATCATGTTCGTGACGTTGTAACAGGCGTTTTTCTATTTCCAGGGTTTGTTGGAGCATTCTGCCAGAAAGTCCCGGCCTTCGGAGTGCCCCGATATTTTCGGGAAGCATACGCCGGGGACATCAACGAATCAATATATTAATCAGTAAGATACCAAGATGTCCGCTGTGTAATGCGTAGTATTTTGCAAAACCGCGCAGGGCTTATCCCTGCAAAAATCCTGCAGGATGCTATCGGCAGCAAGGGAGATAACCGGAGTCGGGGGGGGGGCACGCCCCTCATGGGCCGGGGTGCAGGGCCAGGATCAGCCTTCCCCGCCCTCCTCCGGGTCTGGAGTCATTTTGGGACTTGTCACTGGCAGTAACGGGAATTATAGCCAGATGTTTATTATTTTAGCGTGGCACGCTCTTTATTAACCAGGTACTCCACCACCGCCAACATCTCTGTTAGCCCGCCTGCCCGCATGCGCTCAACACGGTATTTGCCGTTGACGATGATTTCGGGCACTCCGGCAGGCTTGTAAAGACGTATGCGCTCTTCGGCATGATTGGCCCGGGTCTCTACACTGGTAGAATTAAAGGTCTCGGTAAAAGCCTTTCTTTCAACGCCATGCTGCACGAAAAAATCCGCCAAATCACTTTCATTGCGGATACTTTCATGTTTAATCACGATTGCGGTAAACAGGGGAAGATGTATTTTTTCTGCCACCTTGAGTTCATCGGCAGTATAAAATGCCTTTGCATACAGGTTCATCGACTTACTCCATACTGCCGGGAAAAACCAGAAGTCGACGTCATCAGCCTGCTGTTTACCCCATTGCTTGATCAATGGCTCAAATTCATAACAATGGGAGCAGCCATACGAGAACAGTTCCACCACCTCGACCTTGCTGCTGTCCCGGGTAGGAACCGGCCTCTCCAGCACCACATAATGCTCACCTGCAACAAACGCACCCTGTTCCTGTTTGTCTGTATCAGCTGCCTCTTTCGGTACTGCTGCCTCTTTAACCGGCGCAGCAGCCTTTTTATCGTCCTCGACTGGATCCACCGGGGCCTTGCGCCTGGCAGAGATCAGGGCAATGTCCTCTTTGGGGACGTCTTTACTGCGACCCACTGTTGTCGTCTCCACCACGGAGATCTTGTCAATAACGTCCATGCCCTTGCTGATTGTGCCAAACACTGTGTAGCCGGGCTGGTGGTCGGATATATAGTCGAGACTGCGGTTGTGCGACAGGTTGATATAAAACTGGGACGTAGCCGTATCCGGGTGCGTCCTGCGCGCCATGGAAATCGTCCCTCTTAAATTTTTCAGTCGGTTGCTTGACTCATTCTTGACAGGCTTACGGGGTTCCTTGTATTTCATTCCCGACTCAAAGCCGCCGCCCTGGATGACAAAGTCAGGTATGGCGCGATGAAAAATGGTGTTGTCGTAGAAGCCCCCATCAACATAGGCGAGGAAATTGGCGACAGTGAGCGGCGCCTTGTCAGGATAAAGCTCCAGGGTAAAGGAACCCTTGCTTGTCTCGAAAACCACCTCTGGATTTGTATTGGCAGCGGCCTGTGTGACAAGCAGCCCCTGCAGGAAAACCAGCGTTAAAAGAAAGAATAATGGTCGTATGAATTTCATTATCTTTGTAGCCCCTACCCTATTATCTTTTGTCTGATAATTAGTAAATATATGAATGAAAGATTCCGGTTTTATTGCATTAAGACATAATCATTTGTAACAAATGCGCAAAGAAAAGAAACAGCCTTAACAGCTTTCTTCGACAGCGTCAGGGAAATAAGGTTCAGCCGGCAGGTCCAGGACAATATTTACCTTGCCGCCACATTGACAGACACTGTCTGTTTCTTGCCCGACTTGAAAGTCAGGGTCATATCGACCGTCTGCCCGAAAGTAAAGTGCTCTTTCGGTCCCATCAGCATCAGGTGCCTGCCACCAGGCTCAAACCCGATCTGACCACCGGACGGAATCACCATATCGGTCACTTCATGCATCTCCATCAGGCCATCAACAGAAACCATTTCATGTACCTCGATGTTCTTGTACGCATCGCTCTCGACCTTGACCAGCACGACATCCTCGGGGCCCACGTTCACCAGTGTCATGTACCCGGCATTCACCGTTGCAGCGGAATGCGCTTCCCGCACCCAGGCATTCATGATCGCGACCACGTCACCTTCCGCTTTGACCTGGCTGGCCGCTGAAGCAGCTTTCGCAGGCGGCTCGATACTGTCCAGCGTCTCTTCTCCCATGATCCTGCTGGTTTCGTCTTCCAGGTAATCAAGTAGAGTCAGCGCTTCTTCCTTGTTCAAGCGCATATTGGGCATAGCCAGCCTGTTGTACTGCTCGTAGAGCGCCATCGCAATGGGATCTTTCTTGTTCAACATCTGGTCCGGCGCCTTCAGCCAGTCAAGCAGCCATTGCGGTTCCCGCTTCCGTGTGACACCGAGCAGGTCAGGCCCAAGAGCTCCTTCCAGCTCATTGCCG
>DAOVVG010000130.1 GCA_030632175.1 Gammaproteobacteria bacterium | reverse complement strand
CCCTGTGTTTCAGCTTTCGCTATTTCGCACTGCGCAAGATGCACTTTCTGCAGCGGGCAAAGGCGCTGGTCGCATTTCCAGGCGGTTTTGGCACCATGGATGAACTGTTCGAGACGCTGACACTGATCCAGACGCGCACTATCAAGCCGGTGCCGGTGATCCTCGTTGGACGCAAATACTGGGAACGTGCCGTTGATTTTGATTACCTGCTCGATGAGGGTGTGATTGACTCTGAGGACCGCGAAAGTTTCTGGTTTGCCGAAACCGCCGAGGAAGTCTGGCAGGGCATACTCGACTGGTACGAGAAATGCGGTGAACCGCTGTTGCCGCCAGTGTCATCGGCAAGCGGCAACATATGAAGCTGTCCTTCCATGGCGCGGCCCGCGGGGTCACCGGATCCTGCCACCTGTTGCAATGTGGCGGCAAGCGCATCCTCGTTGATTGCGGCTTTTATCAGGGTGGCCGCGAACTCGAAGAGGATAACGCCGATGATTTCGGTTTTGACGCCGCATCTATCGACTACCTGTTGCTGACTCACGCACATCTGGATCACTGCGGGCGTATTCCATTGCTGGTAAGTCGTGGTTTCAGAGGGGAAATAATTACCACAGCTGCCAGCCGTGAACTGGCGCGCCTGATCATGCTGGATGCTGCCGGTCTGCAGGAAGAGGAGGCGCGCTACCTTAACCGCCGGGCACGGCGGCGCGGAAAGAAATCGGATGTTATCGTACCCTTATATACGACACTTGATGCACTGAATGCGCTTGAGTATTTCGGTCGCACAGCAATCTATAACGAGATCCTGCAGCTCGCCCCCGGGCTACAGGTCACTTTTATCAATGCCGGGCATATTCTTGGGTCGGCATGTCTGGTGCTTGAAGCGACGGAAGGCCGCAGGCAACGCCGTATACTGTTCTCCGGTGATTTGGGTTTGAGCGGCCGGCCGATCCTGCGTGATCCGGATGAGCCACCGCAGGCGGATATTGTAGTGATGGAAACCACTTATGGTGACCGGCAGCACAAACAGCTGGAGCCATCAATCGAGGAGTTGTATCTCGCGGTCAATGAGACGGTGGAGCGGGGCGGTAATGTCATCATTCCTACCTTTGCACTGGAACGTGCGCAGGAATTGCTGTTTTACCTGCATGCCGGCAAGACGCAGGGGATACTGTCTCCCTTTCTGCAGGTGTTTCTTGATTCTCCCATGGCTATTTCTGCCACAGAGATATTCCGGCGTCACCGCGAGTGTTACGATGAACATACCGCAGAACTGTTTGCCAGCGGGCATGATCCTTTAAAATTCTCCGGATTGCATTTCACCCGTGAAACCGCAGAGTCCATGGCGATCAACCAGATCAGCAGCGGTGCGGTGATCATGGCAGGATCCGGGATGTGTACCGGCGGACGCGTGCGCCACCATCTGAAACATCACCTCGGTCGCGAGCATAGCAGTATTGTGTTCGTTGGCTATGCGGCGCACGGCACACTGGCGCGTAGTATTATCGATGGCGCGAAAATCGTCTCTATATATGGTGATGATTACCAGGTGCGCGCACAGGTACATACCATTGGTGGTTTTTCGGCGCATGCCGGTCAGGCGGAACTATTGGCCTGGCATAAGCACGCCGGTAACCCGGAAACTACCTTTCTGGTGCACGGAGAAAAAGACAGCATGGCCGCCTTCGGTCAGCTGCTGCACGATACCCGGGTGGAAATGCCTGAATTGCACCAGGAATTTGAGTTATAAAAGACAGATCCCATCCAGGTAATCACTTTGTTGCAGGCGCGTATCCGGTGTGCGATTAATGTTAAACCAAAACAATCGCGGACAAGGTCCGCTCCTACAGGTGCATCGTGTGGTGTAGGAGCGCACCTCGTGCGCGATCAGGGTTGCCACCGGGCGTTATCGCGGACAAGGTCTGCTCCTGCAGGCGCAATTGGCCGGGTGCAAGCTCTATAGAATCGTCTAAACTACTGGTTATATGAGGGATAAGGGAACTGAAGGAGCCAGTATGAGAATCGCGGCAGATACGCTGATCTGCAGCAATCTCTGGACCGTAAGTGGCATCGGCGCATTGCGCACGACGATGGGCGACCTGCTCCTGCCGACGGGTGATGCGGTTTCAATAAACGGTAGTGCTATTACTACAATGGATACGGCGGGCGCCTGGCTAATGTTGCAGCTCATAGAGCGCTTTGAAGCCGCTGGCAGTCAGGTCGCCCTTGAGGCTTTTAGGCCGGAACACCGCCGACTGATTCAGTACATTGCGGATGAACGTCAGGATGTTTCAACAGTTGCTCCGGGACATACTACCGGTTCTCTCATGGGTCGGTGGCTTACTGTCTGTCACGATCTGGTCAGCTTCCTGGTATTTATTGGTGAGGTGGTTGTCTCGCTACTCCAGGCCGTTCGTTATCCCGGTCGCATTCGCTGGCGGGAAATACTGGCCGACATCTACCAGTCCGGCTTCAAGGCCCTGCCCATTGTCGGGCTACTGTCTTTCCTGATGGGCGTGGTAATTGCCTACCAGGGATCTGTGCAGCTTAAATTGTACGGCGCAAATATTTATATTGCAGACCTGGTCGGGCACTCAATGTTGCGTGAGCTGGCGCCGTTACTGACTGCAATCCTTGTCTGCGGCAGAACCGGGTCAGCCTATGCCGCCCAGATCGGCACCATGAAAGTGAGAGAAGAAGTAGCCGCCCTGGAGACGATCGGTATGTCGCCGGTTGATGTGCTGGTGCTGCCAAAACTGGTATCCCTGGTTATTGTTTTGCCGCTGTTATCGGTGTTTGCCGATGTGACGGCGATATTCGGCGGCATGGTCATGGCAAATAGCCAGCTGGGTGTCAGCTTCAGTGCCTTTTTCTTCCGTCTTGAGGAGGCTGTTAATTATTCGACCTTCATGATTGGTATCGGCAAGGCGCCGGTATTTGCAGCGATTATAGCCATTATAGGTTGTTATCAGGGATTCAAGGTTGAGGGCAGTGCAGAGAGTGTCGGCCGGCATACTACTATCAGCGTGGTGCAATCAATCTTCCTGGTCATTGTAGTCGATGCCCTGTTTTCCATTCTGTTTATTTTGCTGGGTATCTGATTGCCATGCAAACTTCATCCACTGAGACAGATAATTCAGATGACTCGCCCGGCCAGGAAGTCATTATCAGTATTCGCGGTCTGCGGACAGTGTTTGATACGCGCGTAATTCATGACGGCATTGATCTGGATGTCTGTCGCGGTGAAGTACTGGCACTGGTTGGTGGCAGTGGCAGTGGTAAAAGTACCTTGTTGAGCGAACTGATTATGTTGCAATCGCCGGATGCGGGCACGATAAAATTATTTGGTGAGGATACTGTCGGAATATCCGAGGCTGGTGCCCGGCGCCTGCGCCGGCGGTTTGGAGTGTTGTTTCAGCAGGGGGCCCTGTTCAGTGGTTTGACGGTGCTGGAGAATGTTGGCTTGCCCTTGCGAGAACATACCCGGCTGGATAATGCGATGATCGATGCGCTGGCGCAGGTGAAGATCCTGCAGGCCGGGCTTAAGCCCGAGGCGGCACAACTCTATCCGAATGAGTTGAGCGGCGGAATGATCAAGCGGGCGGCACTGGCGCGTGCCATGGCACTGGATCCGGAGGTGCTGTTTCTGGATGAGCCGACGTCAGGGCTTGATCCGGGCAGTGCAGGTTCCTTCGATGAGCTGGTGCTGAAGCTGAAAGATATGCTGGGGCTGACAGTCATCATGGTGACACATGACCTGGATTCACTGTGGGAAGTTGCAGACCGGGTCGCCGTGCTTGGGGGTGCTAAACTGCGGGGTGTGGACTCCATGAAAGCGTTATCTGTATCGACCGAGCCGCATATTATGGATTATTTCTCAGGTCCGCGTGCCAGGAATACGCAGGAGCGTAAATGGAAAAGAAAATAAATTACGCGATGGTTGGTTTGTTTGTGATCGTGCTGGGTGCCACGTGGCTGGCAATCAGTCTGTGGCTGGCACTGGGAGATTTTTCAACGCAATACACCACCTATCATGTATACATGGACGAGTCGGTTTCAGGCCTGTACCTGGAGGCCCCCGTCAAGTACCGGGGTGTTGAGATTGGTAAGGTAAAGCAGATAAAACTTAACCCGACGGTGCCGGATCAGGTCCAGTTAACGCTGGATGTCGATCCTGAGGTACGGATCAAGGAGGATACAATTGCAGTGCTTTCTGTTCAGGGGATGACCGGGATTGCGTTCGTGGATTTAACGGGGGGTAGCCTGGGTTCACCGCTACTGGAAGCCAAAGATGACCAGTTCTACCCGGTGATTCAGAGCGGGCCCTCGTTTTTCTCGCGGCTTGATATGTCTGGTACCAAGCTGGTTGCCAACCTTAATGTTCTTGCAAATGCGCTGGCGGAAGTACTGGATGCAGAAGGCACGCAAGCGCTGCGTGAGACACTGGTTAATATTAATAAAATTACCAGTGCGTTTGCGAACAGGCAGGCAGAAATGGAACAGGGTATTGTCAGCGCATCAGAATTTCTGGAGAACGGGGCGGTAGCATCAGGTCAATTCAGTTCATTGCTGTCACAGCTGGATGCGACCGCAAAATCATTTGAAGACATGGCAGCAACGCTATCGAAAACCGGTGAGAATGTTAATCGCTATGTGGCTAACAGCGGCGCCGGGGTGCAGCAATTCAGTCGGCAAACCCTGCCGGAACTGGGTGCCCTGATCAGCGAACTGCGACGGCTGGCGGATACCCTGCAGGGTATCGGTCAGAATCTTGAGGATGATCCACGTGTACTTATATACGGACGTGATCTCGAAGTGCCGGGTCCGGGGGAGTGATGTAATGAGGTTCTCTGTTTACAGGATTGCCAGCCTGCTTGTTACAGCCTGCCTGGTTTGTGGCTGTTCGGTGTTGCCAAAGCCCGATCCGGTTGCGATGGATCAATACGTTCTTGAGTACACGCCGGGCCAGGCAGCGACAGGGTCTGTTGAAGATATGCCGGTCCTTATTGTCACGACACCACGTGCGCACGGTGGTTATGACACACATCGTATCGCCTATATGAAAAAGGAATTCGGCCTGCGTTATTACACGCGCAGTCGCTGGGCGGATACGCCCTCGCGGATGCTGGCACCGCTGGTTGCGGATGCCATGCAGGCAACCGGGCAGTTTCAGGCCTTGTATGCGGTGCCGGGTTCAATTGCCGCTGATTACCGGCTGGATACGGAGTTAATACGTTTTCACCAGGACTTCACACAGCAGCCCGGCGTGGTGCATATAACGTTGCGTGCCCAGCTGGTAGATTTGCGGGAAAGCCGCGTTGTGGGGACGCAGCAGTTTAATATTATTGAGCCGACAGCTATGGAGGACAGTTACGGCGGTGTCGTGGCGGCCAACAGGGCGGTTAGCCAGTTACTGGATGAGCTGGCACAGTTCTGTGTCAACACGCTGCGTTAACATCAGGTTGATGTACTTCCGACGGATAGTCTTTCCCCTGTGTATAACGCAATTGCCGCAGACCTGCTGCTAGTTTTCCACCTTGGGTTTATCTGTTTTGTGCTTGCTGGCGGCCTGCTGGTGTTGAAGTGGCGCTGGCTTATGATCCTGCACCTGCCCGCCGTCGCATGGGGCGCACTGATTGAATTCCAGGGCTGGTTGTGTCCGCTAACTCCCTGGGAACAGCAATTCAGGAAGGCGGCCGGGCAGGCTGGTTATCACGGTGATTTTATCGGGCACTACATAATGCCTGTTCTTTATCCGCCGGGTCTTGACCACGACACACAGTTGGTCCTCGGAGGCACCGTTATCCTCATCAATGCCATCATCTATGGCTGGATAATCCTGCGATGCAGGGAGTAGGGGTTTCTTCTGGATGTCTGATTTCGTGGCGTGCTCAACCGGTCGACGCAACACAGGCATTAAACGGTTGATTATTTCAGGTGTAGAGAGACGTCAGGAACTGGCCGTTTGTCGCATTCCCGGGCTTATCAGATAAAGCCAGCGTCGTGAAAGGCCGGCGGACAGTAACACTCAAAGCTGGTCTTTGATCGGCAACAGACCGTAAAAGAAATCTGCTATGCGCTGTCCGAAACTTCTAGCCGGCTGCAAGTGTGTCTTGCCGGCTGCTGACTCCCAGACAAGGCCGTTGTCTTCGTTCAGTGTAACTCGCCAGGCATTTTCCGGGAGCATGTCTTCCTCCAGTGCAAGCATGACCTCGCTGGCAAGCCCCGGGTCCCGAATCAGCAGTCCCATTTCGGTATTGATATGCATGGAGCGGGGGTCCATGTTCAGAGAACCGATGTACACCGTTTCATTATCAATAACAAAGGCCTTGGTATGCAGCGTGACCTGGTGGGCATCAATGCCCGGCGCAACAATTCCCTCGGTATCGGGAATGTCGCCACGGTATTCATACAGTTCCACGCTGGCGTTCAGCAGACGGCGACGCCAGGGCGCATAGCCGCTGTTTACCATGGTGTGATTGGTTGAAGCCAGCGAGTTGGTGATGACACGCACGCGCACACCGCGCTCGGTCAGTGCCTGTATGTTGTTCATCAGTTCGTCATTGGGAATGAAGTAGGCCGAGGCAATGACCAGGTCATGTCTGAAAGCATTGCTGAGTCCCTGCAGTTTTTCGACTTTGCGGACGCCGTCATCGTTGGCAACTGCCGTTGGCGGATCGTCATAGACCACCCAGACATCACCGGTGTCGGAGGCATCGATGAGTTCCGGTAGCAACTCGTCGTGATGCAGCAGTTTTTCGAGGTCAGCCCGTTCGAACGCATCGACCCCCTGTAACTCACGGCGCAGCTCTTCCCGGAACGTGGCGACTGTGGGCGGTTGATAGCCGGGCGGCGTAAATGCCTCACCGGTCACTGCCCAGTCGTCATTCCAGTAGATGTCGAAGCTGTCGGAAATATCTTCTGCAACCGGACCGGCAGTGACGACTTCCATGTCCCTGAAATTGTAGTTCTCACCCAGTCCAAAATAGGGATTGCTAATGTTGCGGCCGCCAACAATCGCCACATGGTTATCCGCCACGAACAGTTTGTTGTGCATGCGCTGGTTGAGCCGCCGGGAT
>DAOVVG010000155.1 GCA_030632175.1 Gammaproteobacteria bacterium | reverse complement strand
TGAGGATGCTGCTGGACACTTCACCCGGAAATATTCACCGCTTTACCCGCAACGCACGTCGTACGGGTATTGTCATGATTGTCATCGGGCTGGTCGGTATTTTATTGCCGAATCTTGTCAGTCTGACGATCAATGCATTCATCGGCGGCCTGTTTTTGCTAAGCGCTGTTGTGCTGGCGTCCATTGCCTGGCTAAGTAGAGCACGCAGCCTGATGATGTGGCTGAAGCCGTTTGTCCTGCTGGCGCTGGCATTGCTGATTTTGTTTCATCCTGCGGTCATTCTTTCAGTGCTTGGCTTGCTGCTGGCGCTGTACTTCCTGTTTGACGGCTTTGCCGGTATTGCACTGGCGCGGGAGCTCAAGCCGGCTAATGGCTGGCGTTTCATGATGTTTGACGGAGTCCTTTCTTTTGCCATGGGTATCGTTGTGTTGCTTAACTGGCCGTTGGGGGCATCCTGGATAATCGGCCTGCTGATTGGTGTGAGTTTTCTCCTCGACGGGATTGCGTTGTATGCTGTTGCCAGGGAGATGGAGCCGGTCGCAACGCAATAGTTATGTTGCCCTGTGGCAGACGTCGACAGGGCAGATTTCTGGATAACCTCAGGGAGGCTCATACGGGTACAGATATGACAGCGACGACCAATATTGTTTGCCCGCATTGTAATACCGTAAACCGGATTCCTGCTGCGCGCCTGGGTGATCGCCCCGTTTGTGGCAGCTGTAAAAAACAGCTGTTTACCGGCCATCCGCTGGAGCTGCACGAAGGTAATTTCAATCAGCAACTGATGCGCAGCGACATCCCGGTTGTAGTAGACTTTTGGGCGCCCTGGTGTGGGCCCTGCATGATGATGGCGCCCGCATACGAACAGGCTGCCGCTCAGCTGGAGCCACGTGTGCGGCTTGCAAAACTCAACACTGAAGAGGCACAGCAGAGCGCCGGGAAATATGCGATACGCAGTATCCCGACAATCGTATTGTTTGATCATGGACGAGAAGTAACACGCCAGTCAGGCGCCATGCAGCTGCCACAGTTGAAGCAGTGGATTGAGGGTTACCTAAAGTAACAATGACAGCTGCTGTCTGCAGCGCTCACAGGATTGACAGACTATGGAATACAAGGACTATTACGAGATCATGGGTGTGGCGCGCGATGCCACCCAGGATGAGATCAAGCGGACCTATCGAAAGCTCGCCCGCAAATATCATCCGGACGTTAGCAAGGAATCTGATGCCGAGGAACGCTTCAAGTCGCTCGGTGAAGCCTACGAAGTCCTCAAGGATCCGGAGAAGCGTGCGGCCTACGACCAGTTGGGTGCCAACTGGCAGGGCGGGCAGGATTTCAATGCACCGCCTGACTGGGATGCCGGTTTTGAGTTCAGTGGCGGCGGCTTTACAGGCGGAGATTCAACGGATTACAGTGATTTCTTCGAGTCATTATTCGGTCAGGCGCGCGCTGCGCGGGGTGGTGGCAGGCGGGCCGGTTTTCATGCACGTGGACAGGACCGGCATGCAAAGATCCTGGTGGATCTGGGGGACAGTTTCTCAGGTGCGACACGTGCGATTAATTTACAGGTCCCGGAGCTCACACCGGATGGCCATGTAACCACGCGCACGCGTACACTTAATATAAAGATACCCAAGGGTATTCGCGAGGGGCAGAAAATACGCCTCACGGGTCAGGGAGATCCGGGTGCAGGCAAGGCTGGTGCCGGAGATCTGTACCTGGAAATCGATTTTAAGCCGCATCCCCTGTACCGCGCCGAGGCGCATGATCTGTATCTCGATTTGCCGGTGGCACCGTGGGAAGCAGTACTGGGTGCAACCGTCAAAGTTCCTACACCTGAGGGTGTGGTAGAACTCAAGGTGCCCGCTGGTTCCGCACAGGGCAAGAAGATGCGTCTCAAGGGGCGGGGTATTCCCGCAAAGCAACCGGGCGACCTGTATGTCGTTCTTCAGATTGCCTTGCCGGAAGCGGATACCGCAGCGGCCAAAAAACTCTATCAACAGATGCAGGACGAACTCAATTTCAATCCGCGCAGACGGATGGGAGTGGAGGCATGAAAAATTCTCATGAGCTGATGATAGCTACCCTGATTGATGATGATCAGCTGTTCACGTTGGCCGACCTGTGTCATGCATGTGATGTGCATGCCGAATTGATCACCGATATGATTGAATATGGCATCATTGAGCCGCATGGTGAGACGACTGCGAAGTGGCAGTTTACCGGTAGTTGTCTGTGGCGTGTGGCAACCGTGGTACGCTTGCAGCGCGACCTTGAGGTCAACCTGGCTGGTGCCGCGCTGGCACTCGATCTGATCGAAGAGCTTCGCGACTTGCGCCGGCAGTTAAGAGCGGGCAAATAGCAAGTCGAGAAATACGGGTTAATGTAGGATGGGTAAAGCGTAGCGTACCCGTCAAATTATGGTTCCAGTTTCTGATGGGTACGCTACGCTTTACCCATCCTACAGTTAGTTATGGAAAAATATAATGAGAACCCTGCAACCCGGTTTAATTCAGTTCCTGCCTGTCATTCTCGCCATCCTGCTGCAGCCTGCCTGTGGAAAGGCACCGGAACCGGAAGCGGCGCCGCCGGTCAGGCCTGTGAAAATAATGACCATCGGCTCACAGGGTGAAAAGGTCACATGGGAATTCCCGGGCAAGGTGACAGCTGTCCGTAATGTCGAGCTTGCTTTCGAGGTACAGGGCAAGATTATCGAGTTGCCCATAGAAGACGGACTGGAAGCCAGCGAGGGTGATCTGCTTGCCCGGCTGGACCCGAAAGATTACGAAGCAGCGCGGGATGCCGCGGTTGCAAACCGCAAGGCGATGCGTTCGGCCTATGACCGGGCCAGGAAGATCTTTAAACAGGGGGCAGGTTCGCAGGCCGAGGTGGACAAAACAGAACGGGATATCCTGGTGGCGGAACAGGACCTGGTGAAGGCACAAAAGGCGCTGGACGATACTGTCTTGCAAGCCCCGTATTCAGGTGTTGTGGCCAGCAAGATCGCTGAGGATTTTCAGAATGTGCGGGCAAAGGAGCCCATTCTGATTTTTCAGGATACATCAACACTGGAAATCGATGTCAACGTACCCGAGCGGGATTTCGTTCACATGACGCCGGGGATGACACTGCAACAACGCACCGAACTGATCAAGCCGGAAATTTCTGTCAGCTCAATTCCGGGAGAGCTGTTTCCGGCCAGGCTGAAATCATTCACGACAACGGCAGACCCGGTGACCCGTACCTATAAGGCAACCTTCACTTTTAAAAATCCACCAGCGTTTAATGTTTTGCCCGGCATGACGGCACGCGTCGTGCTGTACCCGTCGGCAGAAGTACTGAGTGGCATGCAGGGAACGTCCGGCATGCTTGTTCCGGCAGTTGCCATTGCCGCGGATGAAAATGGCAACGCCTATGCCTGGCGTGTGGATGCGGACACCATGAAAGTATCACGCATTCCGGTAACGCTGGGAAAGATGACAGGATCAGACATCCGCATAACCGAGGGTCTTCATGACGGTGACCGGATTGCAGTAAGTGGCGCGGCCCATTTGCAAGAAGGTATGCAGGTTCGCCCGCTCGTCAAGTAATCATCCGGCATCCCTGAATGAATATTGCAAAATTCTCGATTGAACGGCGGGTTACTACGCTGGTACTGACCATTGTCATGCTGGGTGCCGGCCTGCTCAGTTACGATGGTTTAAGCCGCCTGGAAGATCCGGAATTCACCATCAAGGAAGCGCTGATCATTACGCCCTATCCGGGTGCTTCCGCTGCCGAAGTTGAAGAAGAAGTGACTGATCGGCTGGAAAAGGCTGCACAACAAATGGGGCAGCTTAAATTCATTGAGTCAAAATCAGATCGTGGACTCTCGACGATTACCGTCACTATAAAAGACAAGTACCAGAAGGAAGATCTGCAACAGGTCTGGGATGAATTACGTCGCAAGATCGGCGATGTTCAGGACGAGTTGCCGCCGGGTGTCGGTACCTCAATTGTGGTGGATGACTACGGTGATGTGTATGGCATTTTTGTAGCGATTTATGGCGACGGTTACAGCTATGCCGAAATCAAGGATGTTGTCGATCTGCTGCGTCGCGAGCTGCTGCTGGTGCGGGATGTTGGCAAGATCGATACCTATGGAGAACGCGTCGAGGCGGTTTATGTCGAACTTAACCGCGATCGCATGTCACAGCTGGGAATTTCCGACGATGCCATTATTGCCGAGCTGCGGCAGAAAAATGTGGTCACCGATGCAGGGCGGGTCAAGGTAGGTGCTGAATTCATTACCATCAATCCAACCGGTGAAATTACCGCAGTCAAGCAGTTTGAATCCATCCTGATTAGCGGTGGTGGCGAGGAACAGATTTATTTGCGGGACGTGGCCAATGTCAGGCGCGGCTATGTGGAACCGCAGGATCACCTGATTCGCTACGATGGCAGGGAAGCGATCGGCCTGGGTATCTCCACGGTAGCAGGCGGCAACGTGGTCAAAATGGGACAGGCCCTTGAGCAGCGTATGGCGGAGCTGACCGGACAACTTCCTGTCGGCATAGAAGCTGGAATTGTATCCATGCAATCTGAAGCCGTGACGGTGGCCATCAATGGGTTTGTGGTAAGCCTGCTCCAGGCCGTGGCCATTGTTATCGTGGTGCTGCTGTTCTTCATGGGGCTGCGCAGCGGGATTCTTATTGGCTTCGTGCTGATGGTGACGATAGCAGGTACTTTTATCTTTATGTCACCGATGGAAGTCGCGCTGGAGCGTATTTCCCTGGGTGCGCTGATTATCGCGCTGGGCATGCTGGTCGATAATGCCATTGTCGTTGTCGATGGTGTGCTGGTGCGCCTTGAGAAGGGCATCGATGCCAAGAAAGGCTCTATCGAGATTGTCAAACAGACAGCGATCCCGCTGCTGGGGGCCACCATTATCGCAATACTGGCGTTCGCGGCTATTGGTACATCGGATGATAATACCGGCGAGTTTTGCCGTTCATTGTTTCAGGTTGTCATGATCTCGTTGCTGCTCAGCTGGGTCACTGCGGTCACGTTGACGCCGCTGTTGTGTGTGATGTTCCTTAAAGCGCCCAAAAACAAAGACGGTGAAGCTGCGGAAGATCCTTACAGTGGTCGCGTGTACTCGCTGTACAAAAACTTCCTGCAGGCCGCCATTCGCATGAAGTTTGTCACCCTGGCTCTGGTAGTCGCCTTGTTTGTCACCTCACTGTGGGGCTTTGGTTACATCAAGCAGAGTTTCTTTCCGCCCTCTACACGACCCCAGTTCATGGTCGATATCTGGTTGCCACAGGGGACGCATATCGATGACACGGTAGATACCGTCGCCGATGTTGAACAACACATACTGTCTATCAAGGGTGTGACACACGTAACGTCACTGGTGGGCAAAGGCGGCCTGCGTTTTCTGTTGACGTATAGCCCGGAGAAACTCAACAGTGCCTATGCGCAGTTGATGGTGGATGTTGAATCGACTGATGTCATGGATGCTATTGCCATTCAGGTTGAGGATTATCTTGATGCCAATTACGAGGACATGCTGGGTTACGCCTCGAAGTTCCAGTTGGGCCCGGGCAGTACCGGCAAGATACAGGCGCGTTTCAGCGGTCCTGACTATAATGTGTTGCGTGGGCTCGCCGAGCAGACTGAGGCTATTTACCGCGCGGATTATGATGCCAAGGCCATCCGCACGGACTGGCGGCAGCGCGTCAAGATGGTGCGGCCGGTACTGGCCGAAGAGCAGGCCAACCTGAACGGCATCACGCGTCCCGACATTGCCAATACCTTGCTGGACGGTTTTCAGGGAAGGACAGTGGGTGTCTACCGTGAGGGTGATTTACTCCTGCCTATAATCCTGCGCGCCGATGAACGGGAACGCACCAACATTGACAGTATGAGCGACCTGCAGATATGGAGTCCGGCTGCAGAGGCAAGGATTCCAATACGCCAGGTGGTATCCGGATTCGAAACGGTGTTTGAAGACGAGATTATTCA
>DAOVVG010000126.1 GCA_030632175.1 Gammaproteobacteria bacterium | reverse complement strand
TGGACAGGAACTGCAAATGTTTACGGTATCTACGAGTTTGGTGAGGATATTGATAACGAATTTGAGACGGCCATGGCGCTGCAGGGACGTTACCGGTACGTCCGCCAGTTTGAGCCGGCTGTTGAATTGTATCTGGGGCAGGATACGAAGGGGCTGGGGCCCGTTGTGATGGGAAGCTTGCCGCTGGGTGGTGCCCGTCAGATTCGTTGGGAGGGGGGTGTAATTTTCGTACTCGACAGTGATACCCCGGACCAGACGTTCAGGATATTGCTTGAGTATGAATTTTAATCGGCAGAAATAATACCATTCAGCTGCTTGCGTAATTCGTCAGTTGCAGTGTGATTTGCTTCTGAAATAATCAGCAGGAAATAGCTGGGTTCCTCGTCGCGGATAAGATCGATTGCTGCCGTGTAGGAACGTACTTCACCTGGATCAAGTGAAGTGCGTGCGCCTGTTTCCGTAGTTGCATCAGTTTGTTCTACTTGCGTCATGCCAATCTGAATGCCTACGTTATTGAACACGATGATTTCAGCCTTTGGGCGGACAACAGACAACGTGTTGTTGTGTAATACAAGGCGATATTCGTAAATATCTTTTTTACCGGTCTTTGCCAGTGTGAAAATAATATTGCGAACAAAGTCGTTGTCAATATTGATAGCTTCGTCGTATGTCAGAGGCAATAGACCGGGTATTCGATTCTGGACAAGCACATCTCGCTCATTCTTGACAGTTTCGATCTCTTTCGCCAGATCTTCTGAAACTACTTCCTGTTTGCGAAGATCAAGAACCGTCTGATTATGATCGTATGATTGCCTTGAAATGTGTAGCCATGAAAATATCAGGGCGATAGAAAGCACTATCGAAGTAGTAGCAAGAAGCAACTTGTAACTTTTTACCTTGGATTTGTAATGATGAGATGATCCTGAACGACGACGTGATGATGTGTGTTCTTGTCTTCTCGCGGGTTTAATGCTTGATACAGCGCTGGGTTGGTTTGTAGGCATGCTCCTGTTTCCCTGTTTTGGTCAATAAAATGAACGGGGTACCCGTACAGCGTGTAATAATATATTGATTGTATGCAATAAGAACGCCATAATGTTAAATATATTAAAAAACATGTATTTAGAACCATCTCATAAGATTGTCCAACAAATTTGTAAAATAAATTGACAGGTATTCTCTGGGGCCATCAGTCAACACAGTGGCCTGGTCAATGTTGGATGGCGATATGAGCGCTTTCCTTACGAGGTTTGTCTGTAAGCTTCTTAAATATAGTGAAGTAATAATAAATTAAGTAAATGATAACAATAATATAATCATTTCTGGCCCGGTCTTTTTCAGGGGTGTGCTGGTAGTCGAAACGGGCTGGTGGAAGTTTATGTTTTGTCTACATAAGCCGCTAACCAGAATGCAATGGTGCTGAGTAAAACGATAAGGGATTAGGGATGTTGAACACAGCGAGATCGCAATATTTCATGTCTACGAGGTGTTTCTGCCCCCTGGTCAGATTCTGGTAGTAGAGAGATGCACTCCTTTCGCATATTTCGCCACTATATACCCGCTTCATTTTTTATCCTGGGTTTTATTGAGGGGCTGACCTTTTTCCTGTCATTTTACGCAGGTGTATATCTCCGCTTCTCCGGTGATGCGCAGACGGTAGCCGAGCATTTCGGGGCTCTGGAATTAAAGGCCCTGACATATTCCGTTGTGATGATAGTCAGTATGGTAGCGTTTGGCCTTTATGATCGCGCCTCCTGGTTTATGGATGGTTACTCAAACATGTTGCTGCGTGTGGTAGCCTGTTTTCTGTTTTCAATTTTCCCGTTAAGTGTCCTGTTCTACCTTGCACCGGAGACTGCGCTGTGGCGCGGTGCGACCCTGCTGGTGCTGGCTATATCACTGCTTGGAATTGTTGGTATTCGGGCCTTCTTTCTGAAAGTTGTTGATCACAGTATTTTCAAACGGCGTGCACTTGTACTCGGTACAGGTAAACGGTCCAATTACATCAAAAAGCTTGAGGGACAAACACTACTGATGGGCGTGGATGTCGTTGGTTATGTGAGTGTGGGCGAGGACAGGAATGATGATCCGGATGTTATACAGTATGATAGGCCGCTGCGCGAGATCGTCATGGAGGGAAGGGTAGATGAGATTGTTCTGGCCATTGATGACCGACGCAAGGGCATGCCGGTTACTGACCTGCTGGATTGCAAGATGGATGGTGTAAGTGTTGTGGACCTGCTGACCTTTTTCGAGCGGGAGACAGGCAAGATCAAGCTGGATCTTATGAATCCCAGCTGGTTATTTCTGTCGGATGGCTTTCGTGTTAGCACCGTACGATTTATGGTGAAACGTACGTTTGATATTTTCGTTTGTTTAGTGCTACTGCCGGTATTTTTCCCCGTTATGGTGCTTGTCGCTGCTGCTGTCTGGTTTGAGAGCAGGGGAATGGAGTCGGTTATTTACAAACAGGTCAGGGTTGGTGAAGACAACAAGAATTTCACAATTTACAAGTTCCGCAGTATGAGGGCCAATGCTGAAGTGGATGGAATTGCCCGCTGGGCTGAAAAAAATGACAGGCGCGTAACAAGGGTTGGAAATATTATACGCAAGATCAGGCTGGATGAACTGCCCCAGATATTCAATATCCTTAAAGGTGACATGAGTTTCGTGGGCCCCCGTCCTGAACGTCCTGAATTCGTCGGGGAGTTGGAAAAAGATCATTCCTACTACCGCGAGCGCCACCGTGTGAAGCCCGGTCTGACTGGTTGGGCCCAGGTTTGCTATCAGTATGGTGATTCGCTGGAAGACGCCTACGAGAAACTTGAGTATGATTTGTATTACGTCAAAAACTACAGTATTTTTCTGGATTTGCTGATTATTGTTCAGACAATACGGGTTGTCCTTTCCGGACAGGGCGCGCATTAGGCGGGATCAGCAGTAACCTGTTCTGAATGGTCTTCCCCTGGAATTCCCCTTGCCACTGCTGTGGACAAAAGTTATGAATGGAGTTGCAGGTGATTAATATTGGCCTAACCAGCTACGCACTGGGTTTTATTGCCTGGCTGGTGTTGGGCGGTTTGCTGCTGACAGGTTGGCGCGGGCGGATGCAGGGTGGCCTGCTGGTCCTTGCGGTATTCGTCACACTCTTATGGTGTGGAATACATGCCAGCTGGGCAGGTTGGAATTTTCCTTCAGCCAGCCTGGTGCAGGCTGCAGAGCCACTGTACTTTGCTGCCTGGGTTATTTTCCTGCATGGTTTACTGGGCAGGGTACAGAAGCGCATAGGACTGGTTACATCGCTTATTTACATGCTCTCTGCGGCCCTGTTTCTTGCACCACTGCTCGCCCCGTATATTTCTGCATCGTTGTTACTGGAAGACACTGTTACCAAGTACTACTTTCTTGGCTATGTTCTGCTGTCGATCGGTGGGCTGTTCCTGGTTGAGAATCTGTATCGTAATACCCGGCCGGAACAACGCTGGGGAATAAAATTTCTTTGCCTGGGGATAGGCGGGGTGTTTGCCTATGATTTTTTCATGTATGCCCAGGCGCTGTTGTTCAATCATCTGGATATGAATCTGTGGGCCGCACGCGGTACAGTCTTCATGCTGGTAGTGCCTCTCATTGGCATTGCTGTAGCCCGCAATCCTGTCTGGTCAGTAGATGTGTATATATCACGGGACGCTGCTGCGCACACAGCGACCCTGTTGTTTGCCGGATGTTACCTGCTGTTCATGGCTGCCGCCGGATATTATATCCGTGAGTTTGGTGGTGACTGGGGTATTGTTTTACAGACAGTCTTTCTGTTTGGAGCAGTCGTGGTGCTCACTGCGTTGCGGTTTTCAGGACAGTTGCGTGCCCGAATCAAGGTTCTCCTCGGCAAACATTTTTTTCGTCACCGCTATGACTATCGTGAGCAGTGGCTAAGATTTACGAATGCCCTGTCACTGTGCAAGCAGGAGGCATTGCCATACGAATGCGTTGTCCGGGCGATAGCGGAGGTCGTTGACAGTTCCGGAGGGCTGCTGTGGCTGCGCAGAAGGGACGGTTCTTTCGAGCAAACAGCGCACTGGGGGGTCTCTGGAGGAGAGACAGAGATTTTACCTGCAGACAGCACGCTGGCACGGTTCCTGAAAGAACGTGACTGGGTGATTAACCTGGAAGAATACCGGGATGATCCCGAGCTCTATTCGTACCTGGAATTGCCGGACTGGGTGATGGAATTACCGCACGCATGGCTGGTTGTGCCATTGCTTGATCAGGGAGATTTGCTGGGGTTTATGGTTGTTACCCTTCCGCGCGCAAATGTGCCCTTTAACTGGGAATTGCGCGACCTGGTTAAAACTACAGCCTGCCAGGCGGCAAGTCATCTTGCACAGCTTGAGGCCATGCAGGCATTGGCAGAGGCCCGCCAGTTCGAGGGATTTCATCGCCTGTCAGCATTCGTACTGCATGATATAAAAAACCTGATCGCCCAGCAGTCATTGTTGATCGGTGCTGCCTCGGAGCACAAGCACAAACCCGAGTTTATCGATGATGCCGTCGATATCATGGAACATTCAGTGGCAAAGATGCAGCGGCTCATGCAATTGTTAAAGACAGGGGTTTCGGGCGGCAAGCCGGTAACAACGAATCTGGTCGTGGTTGCAAGAACTGCCGTAAATAATTGCACCGGCGACAGACCTGTGCCTGATTTTGACTGCGAACTGGAAGAAATATGGTTAACAATGGATGGTGACCGTATGACTTCAGTGATGGAGAACCTGATTCATAATGCCCAGGATGCCACGGCGGATGATGGAACAGTAACAGTCAGCCTGCATTGCAGGGGAAGCGAGGTCGATATCCTGGTCCAGGACAATGGTTGTGGCATGGATGCTGATTTTATACGTGATCGTTTGTTTCGGCCTTTCGATACCACCAAGGGTGATACCGGGATGGGGGTTGGTGCCTATGAGTGCAAGGAATATGTAAACAGCCTGGGCGGAGAGATTCAGATAGAGAGTGAGCCGGGGCGCGGGACCCGTATGCATGTTATCTTGCCGTTGCAGGGTCGTGAGCAATCCGTGAACGGTAATTATAAACATATGGAGTCGGTCGGTTGAGCAAGATCAGGAAAACATTGCTGGTAGTGGAGGATGATCCGGGTCTGCAGAAGGCCTTGCGCTGGGCCTTCGCTGATTTCGAGGTGGTAATAGCAGAAGATCGCAAGAGTGCGATCGCACAACTGCGACTCCATGAACCACCGGTTGTCACCCTTGACCTGGGGTTACCGCCGGATCCGGGCAGCGCTAAAGAAGGTCTTGCCATTCTCCAGGAAATACTCGCGCTGGCCCCTGATACCAAGGTGATTGTCGTGACCGGTAACAGTGACCACGAGAATGCCGTCAAGGCTATCGGGCTGGGAGCGTGGTTGTTCTTTCAAAAGCCTGTTGACGCCAAGTTACTTGGCGTGATCGTGGAGCGTGCCTTTAATCTCTACGAACTGGAGCGGGAAAACAGCGAATTGTCACGCCGTGATATCAATGAACCCATGGCGGGGATTATTGCCACCAGCCCACAGATGCTGGAGGTATGCGAGATGGTAAAAAAAGTAGCGCCGACCGATGCCAGCACCTTGTTGCTGGGTGAAAGTGGTACTGGCAAGGAGTTGCTGGCGCGTGCGCTGCACGACCTCAGCCCGCGAGCCGGTGAACGCTTCGTGGCTATCAATTGTGCTGCCATTCCAGATACGCTCCTTGAAAGCGAGCTATTCGGATATGAAAAAGGTGCCTTTACCGGTGCAGCCAAACAGACACCGGGTAATATCGAATACGCCGATGGTGGCACATTGTTTCTGGATGAAATCGGTGACTTGCCGCTACCACTTCAGGCCAAGCTGCTGCGCTTTCTGCAGGAGCGGATTATTGTACGTGTTGGCGGAAGGAAAGAGATTCCAGTTAATGTGCGTGTTGTATCTGCAACGCATCAACAGCTCAGCGAACTCATAGGAAACGGTGGTTTCAGAGAGGACCTCTATTACCGGTTATGCGAGATTGCAATTAATATTCCTGCGCTCCGGGAAAGACAGGGTGAGGCTGCCGTATTGGCAAATTATTTCCTTAATAAAGAAGTGGAGCAACAGCACAAGGGGCCAATGACCCTGACCGAGGATGCGCTTGCGGCTGTTGACGCCTATGGCTGGCCAGGCAATATTCGTGAGTTGGCCAACCGTATCAAGCGTGCAGTCATCATGTGTGATGGTAAACAAATAACGGCACAGGTACTGGAGCTCGAAACTGATGCGGGTGCCGCAATGCCATTTAATCTGCGTGAAGTCCGCAAACAGGCTGAAAGCCAGGCAGTTTTGCGGGCACTGAGCTACGCCAAGGGGAATGTCTCACAGGCGGCTACATTGCTGGGAATTACACGGCCAACTTTTTATGCATTGGTGAATAAATATAACCTCGGACAAGGGCAGTCTGATTCTGATGAAGGGCAGGCAGTTAAATCCTGATTGCAGGCTTTTGTGCCCGGCTGGTCTATCGTTTCAAACTGACGGCAGTCAATATGTTACGTCAGGCATGGATGCAGGAAATTACACAGTTTATACAGGAAAAATGTCCTCGGTAACCGGAACTGCTGGAAACTATTTGAGCAGCCTGACTGGTAGATGGCCAGACATGAAGGCAAGGAACATGGTTTTGACCCTTCGCTGGAATAAGGCACAAAGCAGAGTTTCGAAACGCTTGCATTTGGGGCTGATTATTGAACAGTTGATTATGTGGTGGAAGGCTGGAGGTTCCCACTGCTGAAAAAGCTATCGGAGATGATTGATCACATTGCCACCATTCATGTGCTGGTGGTGCTGATGCTGCTATCTATGTTATTCCCAACTGTCTTTTTCCCTGCAGCCGGAATTGGAGATGACACGCCTCTTGACCTGTATTTATCCTATTCACCTGATCAGGCCTACGAATATCTTGGCAGGCTAGGTGCCGAGGGGCGCATCGCTTATGCCAAAGTGGAATTGACCACGGACCTTCTGTTCCCCGTGGTCTACTCAATGGCGCTGATTGTTGCCCTGGTGATGGCTGCACGCAGAATACTTCCACCAGATAGTCGACTCCAGTATCTACGCTTTTTGCCGTTG
>DAOVVG010000189.1 GCA_030632175.1 Gammaproteobacteria bacterium | reverse complement strand
GATGTCTTTGCAGATGTCAGGGACACTTACGACGGCCCGCTGTCGCTTGCAACGGACAACATGGTCTGGAACATCACCAAGGATAACATCGTTGTGCGCATGGCCGTTTCCCCCGACCATGCATGGTCGGTCGCCGGTCCATAAGCACCCCCGAAACCGCCCGCTAAAGGTAGCGTTCCCGATCCGATCAGTGACTTTATCAAGGCGGGCCGGTGGAATCCTGCCGAGGCAGCGCAGGCGGACATGATCAAGGCGTTCAAGAAAGAGCACAACATGAAGTAAATATTCCGGGGACTGAATGCCCGCTTATATCTGACGCTGAGAAAGTGAAACAGGTATACGGTCCCCGGAGCTCCTTCAGGTATCAATATTGCCACCACGGCCGGTGATGGCGTCGATACGGGCCTCCTCTTGCCTTAACTGCTCTATGATCTCGCCTCTTCTGTGGGTGATTTCCTGCTCAAGTTCGGTTTCCGAGAGTTGTAACTCATGTTCTGTCGAATAGATATTGACCAGTACGGTTTCTGAGGCGGCAATAAGGTTCTTCTGGATGTCGTTGGAGAAGGCACTGTCATTCATCAGTGATGTTGCCATGTCCGAGCTTATGCGCTGCTCACGAATTAATTTATCCAGCGTGCCGTTATTGACAATGTCCTGTTGCTTGAGCTGCAGTTTCAGTTGCTTAAGCTGCTCCAGTTTGACGCTGGGGGCAACCTCGATGTCGAATTTAAACAGTATGCGCAGTACCACAGCGATATTCAGCCGAATGCTGTTGTACTCACTGCGTATGTATTCATTGTCAGAAGATATGTAACGGTCGACATTACCCTGCATTTCCTTCATGGCTTTAATGGCATTAACGATCTGCCAGTTCGCACGCCTGAATCCGTTGAGGCGTGTCAGTTGTTCGCTATCCATCTGCTGTTCCGCACGAGAGGAAAAGTTGATGATTGCGCTGTAGAGCGGCTTTACTTTTCGCTGGTAAAGGCCTTCCGTGTCGCTGTCAAATATCTGGTCGCAACGCGACAGCACGGCGTTGATATCGCTGCTTGATGTGATGTCGCTGCGGTTCAGGTTCAGGCCGTGTGCCAGTATTTCAAATGCATTGAACACGAGGTGGATGGTTTCTCTGGAAATGACTTCCAGTGCGGTATCAGGAAACTCCAGTGCCGAATCATTCAGAAACAGAACACGGGTAGTCTCCACCGGTTCAACCTTTTCGCGCAGCAGCCTTTCCAGGAAAGTCACCAGTGTACCAATAAGCGGCAGCATGACGGATACGCCAACGAGGTTAAACAGGGTATGGAAGACGGCAAACTTGAGAGTGTGATCGTCGGCAGCTATACCGACATGGCTGCTCAGCCAGTCGACCGCCTGCGCAAACTGCCCGATGAACAGGATTGCCAGCAAGCCGGTGACCAGATTGAAAATCAGGTGCGCAACGGCCAGCCGTCGACCGGCGACACTGGCACTGATCGCCCCCAGCACGGCTGTTATGGTGGTGCCGACGTTGGAGCCGATGGCCAGCGCCAGTGCATTTTCATAGGTCACCTGGCCTGCAGCCAACGCGGTAATGGTCAGGATCAGTGTAGCGTGGCTGGATTGCATGATGACCGTGGCGGCAATGCCGAGTCCGGTGTAAATCAGCAGTCCGCGAAATCCGGGGATAGCGAACTGGGACAGGTCGATCTCACCGCCCACGGCTTCGAACCCGTCTTTCATGTAGGAGATGCCCAGGAACAGGAAACCCAGGCCCACCAGTGCCCAGCCGGCGCCCCGCAGGCGGGTATTACTCTCCTGAAAAATCAGGATGACCCCGAACACCAGCATGGGCATTGCATACGCGGCGATATCGACCTTGAGCCCGAAACCTGCTACCAGCCATGCGCCGGTGGTGGTACCGAGGTTGGCGCCGAAAATAATACCTATTCCCTGGGAAAGCGCGATCAGGCCGGCACTGATAAATGAAATGGTCAGCACAGATACCAGTGAGCTGGATTGCATCAGGGTGGTTGACACAAAGCCAAAGCTGACGCTTTTCCAGGTCTTGTCTGTTGTCTTTCTCAGGAAGGTTTCGAGTATGCCGCCACTGAACGCCTTGAAGCCTTTCTCCAGTGAAAACATGCCGAGCAGGAAAATGGCAATGCCGGCGGCAATGGTCTTGAAGTCCGCGCTGAACCAGAATCCCCATGACAGCAGGATAAATAGTGCAGCGAGCAGTATGTATCGGACCATTATTTTTTCTGTAATGATGTGTTGCTGTTATCTTAGCAGAGACACGGTGGGCGTGTGTTAAAACCTGCTCCCGCTGGAAAAAGTTACCTGCCCGTCAGTGTTTTATGCGGTTCGTAATCAGCTCGTGCCGGCGTTTGCGTGATATTAGGGACGACTGAATTAATGAAATGATCTTTTGCAGGCCGTTATTATGCTACATTTGCACGGTTGAATAGAAAAGAGGGATATTGATCGTGAAATATCTTGCAGGGCTTTTGCTTGCCACTGTCTTCTTTAGCGCGTCGGGTGGAGAATCTACTGCAAAAAAGGAAATCCATGTTTTTATTAATGAGCAGGTACTGGTTGCCTACGAGGACGGCGAAGAAATTTACAGTTTCGATATTGTTACCGGGCGTGATGGAAAGGAAACCACGGCTGGCAAGTATCAGATCTTCCGAAAACACGAGAAATATACAAGCAAGACCTACGGATCCGAGATGCCGTACACCATGTTCTTCACTGAAGATGGCAAGGCGATCCATGGAACGCAGATGGCCACTCTGCGCTCCTATCTGCATTCCTACCTGACTGAATCAGTGGGTTCGCAGGGCTGTATTGGTCTGACGGATGATAATGCAAAGGTATTGTTTGAATGGGCACCCATGGGAACCCCTGTCATTGTGGTGTCTGAAGAAGAATGAAGCGCATGGGTTCTACTATGCACCCGCTTAATAAAGGTCTGCTATTCGTCTTGTTGCTGATGCTGCAGGCGGCAGCGAATGGAGACAGCGTACAAAAGGCAGACGCCGTACTGGTCATCAAAAGCGAGAAACGCCTGTACCTAATAAGTAAAGGCGAGCGATTTGCTTCATTCCCCGTTACCTTTGGTGCCAGGCCGGTCGGGCACAAGCAAGCACGTGGCGACGAACGAACACCGGAAGGACATTACATGCTGGATTACAAGAACCTGAACAGCAAATTCTACAAATCGATACATATCTCCTATCCGAGTGAAAAGGACTGGTTAAGCGCGAGGCGGTCCGGCGTTGATCCCGGTGGTGATATCATGGTCCATGGCCAGACAAATGGCTGGCAGTGGGCTTCGCCACTGGTACAGTTGTTTTCCTGGACAGATGGCTGCGTAGCACTAAGCAACAAGAATATGGACCAGGTGTGGGCGGCCGTAGATTCAGGAACACCCATCGAGATCAGGCCGTAGTCTATTTACCGGATGAGGCAGATAATAGCCTTTCCTCTGATGGTCTGGACATCCGCGAAAGTGCGCGTATAAAAGAAAAATTGCGAGTCAATTGACAGATGCTTTGGGAGTAGGGGGATTGAATGCCAGCAGCACTTTTGGAAAAACCGGCAAAGGTTGTTCTAGCAATAAGGATTCTTTACTTGATCGTGGCTCTTGGAATTATTCGGCTCACCTTTTCGGTGATCCGCCATATTGATGTGAGGTCGCCGGATTTTCTGATACTTACCAAGGTCCTGGTCTACTCGGTAAGTATTTTTCTGATCTACCAGGTCGGCAAGAGAAAAAACTGGGCAAGATGGTCGCTGCTAGCGGTGCTTGCCGCGGGTATTCCCTTGATAATTCTACCGGCCTTCGGGGCGATCTCCCACAATCCGGTTTACGCAACCCTGGCGATCCTGCAATTGGGGTTGTTTGTAGTTGCGCTGGTGCTTCTGTTTCATGAAAGCTCCTCTACCTGGTTTAGCGCGAACGGGAAAACCGGGGTCAGAACATAGATTTTGCTAATATAGATTTTTGACAGTAAGAGTCGCGCAAACCACAAGGAGGTGGACTATGTCGCGTAAGCCGCGTTTCATTTTACCGGGCATCCCGCAGCACGTCATACAACGCGGTCATAACCGGGAGCCCTGTTTTTACGCAGAAGAAGATTATCTGCGTTACCGGTATTATTTACAGGAGGCTGCCGAGAAAAACGAGGTCAGTATCCATGCCTATGTATTGATGACCAATCATGTGCATTTACTGGTGACGCCATGCCAGCCTCATAGTATTTCGCACATGATGCAGGATCTGGGACGCAAGTTTGTACGTTATATGAATTACACCTACCAGCGCACAGGCAGTTTATGGGAAGGTCGATTTAAGGCCAGTTTGGTAGATAGTGAAGCCTACCTGTTGACTTGTATGCGCTATATTGAGATGAATCCAGTGCGTGCAGGCATGGTGGCCCATCCAGCTGATTACCGCTGGTCCAGTTACGGGGCAAACGCGGTCGGTCAATCAGACGAATTGATTCGGTCTCACCCGGTTTATCAGTCACTGGCGGCAACGGTTGCTCAGCGTCGGCATGCATATGGAGATTTATTTCGGATGCTTCTGGATGCTGAGGCACTTGATGCAGTACGAGAGGCATTAAACCAGGAGTTGGTGCTCGGGAGAGAGAATTTTAAGGATAAAATTGAAACCATGATTAAACGCCAGACTCGTCCAGGACAGTCTGGCCGCCCACGTGTGAAAGAGCCGGGCGGAACCTGTCATATCGTATAGTATATTAGTAGAAACTGTGTTCTGACCCCGGTTTTACGGTTTTAAATAATGGAGGAACCAACCATGTTTTCGAAGATGAAAATCACACGGAATGTTCTGCTAGTCGTGGGCGTGAGCATTGGTAGCATCATCATGGCCGACTTGGGTCATGCGGCGGGCGCTAAAGACAATGTTCCGCTCGGGCGCACGCCCACAGCGATTGTCGATGGCCAATACCCCGCCAGTTATTTTCCCAATACCGAGCTGCTTGGTGCCGATGAGATGCGGATCACCGCCCTCGGTACCGGGATGCCAAACCAAACGAAGGCAGCCGTTTCCATTTCGTATCTCGTCGAACTGGGCAACGGCGACAAATTCCTGTTCGATATAGGGGCTGGCTCGTTGGGAAACCTGTTCTCCCTGCGACCTGATTTTTCGAAGCTCGACAAGGT
>DAOVVG010000235.1 GCA_030632175.1 Gammaproteobacteria bacterium | reverse complement strand
TCCCGGATCGATTGTTTTGTACCTCTGGATTCGCTGTAAATGCTGCAGCAATGTCGCGAATACCCGTGGCGATGATGAACAGACATATTTTATTGCTATGCGTTATTATTAAACGGTGGAGAGATTGTCGGGCTGTCAGGTGTTTTTCCGTTTATTCAGATAGTGTTTATGAGAGAGTAGTATGACTACCAAGAAAGTGAATTCGATGCTGGGCATTAACAGCTATGGAAGAGAGCTGAATCAGGATGACATTGCAAAGAATGTGCATCGAGGTTTTATAGGCGGTCTGTGGGGGAAGCTTGGGAAACTGCAACTGGAATTTCTTAAGGAACACGGGCTGCAGCCAGACCACAAGCTACTTGATATCGGGTGTGGCTGTCTCAGGGGTGGTCTGCACTTCATGAGATATCTGGAAACCGGAAACTATTACGGCATTGATATAAACCGCTCACTGATAGAAGCCGGGGTTATCGAGGTTAAAAAGGAAGGGCTGGAGGGGAGGTTGCCAACCCTGCTGGTCGATAATCATTTCCGTCTGGAGAAATTCGGTGAAAAGTTTGACTACATGGTATCTGTGTCACTTTTTACCCATCTTCCAATGAATATTATAAACAGGTGCCTGTCCAAGGCCAGAAGGCAGCTGAAACAGGAAGGCGTTTATTTCGCAACGTTTTTTGAGGCACCCTATCCTGTACACTTGGATAATATTACCCAAGTACCCGGGGAAATTGTCTCTGAATACGATGCTGATCCATTTCATTATTCATTTGAAGAATTGTCCTGGATGGGAGCAGTATCGGGATTTAATACAAAATTGATAGGAGACTGGAAGCATCCAAGAAACCAGAAAATGGCTGCTTTTACTCTAAGTACGTAGGAACCAGCCAATTTTTCGAATCAGCTGGAAAGAGTCCATAATCCTGAAACCTAATGTCCCGGCAGCATAGTCGAAATGTAATCCCGGTATCGGATTGGGATGCTCTGTATGTTTCCGGGAATCATGCAGAACTTTCCTGGCAGTTCCTGCATTATCTGCATAGCTTCTCCCGGTCATCCCGGGCAATCATCACGGCCGAAGTTCGTGAAGAGCTGAGTGGCTTTTTGCAACATTTTGCTGATTGTCTCATACGGCCCGATTTCAGTATCCCGGAAAACGAGATCCTGCCATATATACATCTCAATGCCGCTATCGCCTATCTGGCAGCGAGTACTGATTTTGTAAACACGGATCAGTGGTTGCAGCAGCTGGATCAGCAAGGCTCGCCAGCCATAAAGAAGCTGATCCTATACTCTCTGCGTAACCGGTACCGCCCGTCAGTTGACGCCTTGTTTCATGAAGAACCTGCACTGACATCATTCTGGTACGCGAAACAGTTTATGGCCTCGAATCTTCCGGCCCGGCGCTGGTTGCTCGAAAATGCCCGGGCCCTTTACGCTAGCATGCCTGATGACTATCAGGTGATGTCGCCAAATTGTGTGTTGGCTGGTTATTTTGCTATTACCTATCTTGACCCGGAAAATGAACGCCCCTTTAAACAGAAATTGAATGCGGCTGTCAGGCGCAGCAGTCCTGTTATCCGCCCGGCGTGTCCACGTAACAAGAAGAGTATTGCCGTTATAACCAAACGATGGTTCAGAAATTCAGCTGTTTACCGTGCCCTCTATCCCTACCTTGAAAGTCTTGCAGGGGATTACGGACTAACCCTGGTCAACCTGGCGCGCCCTGATACGAATATAGAAACCGGCCTGTTTGATTCAGTAGTTAATTTCCCTGCGCTGAGAAATGTTGGGCGGATGAGTGGGGAGCAAAGACAGATTGTCGAGGATCAGGACTGGGGCGTGGTGTACTACCCGGATATCGGTATGGATGTGGAGACGGTCTATCTTGCCAACCAGCGTCTGGCTCCAATACAGATCATGGGATACGGGCACCCGGCCAGTACGCATGGGTCGGAGATAGATTATTTTATTGCCGGGCAGGAATCAGAAATCCCGGAACTTGCAGAGGAATATTTCTCTGAACGCCTCGTTCTGTTGCCGGGTATCGGCATGATTCCGGTATGGCCAAAAAATATCGTCAATAAAACCAGCTGCAAGACAGGGAAAGATTCAGTCCTGATAAACTGTCCCTGGACGATTCTGAAAATTAATGCTGACATCATCGATGTGTTGCGCGATATCATGGCAGAGAGTCCGGTGCCAGTCAGATTTCGTTTCTTCTCGGGGCATGATATCGATGAAATGGGCGCACATCCTGTCTACGAGCAGGACCTCAAAGAGTTGCTGGGTCCTGATGCAGTAGAATTGTATGGACTAATAAGCTACCGGGAGTTCATGGCAGAAATGGCTAACGGTGACCTGACCCTGGTTGCGTATCCATTTGGGGGCTTCAATACGGTCATTGATTCCTTGCATGTTGGTGTTCCGGTTGTTGCATGGGAGGGGAACCACGGCTATAACCGGTTTCCGCCAGCTTTGTTGCGCCGGGCAGGTTTTCCGGAACTGGTTGCGACCAGCAGGGAGGAATTCACGGACAAGGCGCTGCGTTTAATTCGGGATCCACTGTATCGCGCTACAATGTCTGCGCGCATTGAAGAAGGTGATCTTGAGCAGCGGGTAACAACTGGTCTTGATCCGTGTGATTTCAAAAGGGCAATTGACTACCTGGTTGAAAATCACGAGACTTTGAAAAATGATCCATCACGAGAACCTGTAGTTATAACCTGAATCAAACAGCTGACCTATGGCAATACTGATAGATCTGGGCGCATTTACGAAACCGGCACAGGGTGAAGCCAGGTTTACAGCTGCATTGCAACAGGCAAAAGAGAAGGGGGCAACTGCACACCCGGTATTAAAATGGGTGGAAACGGCAGGAATAAAAAAGCCAACGCTCGCATTTGATATGAATGTAATAAGAGAACGTATGCGATGGTTGGCGGGTTTGTCGAATTCATTTTCTGTCACACCCTTGCTGGCAGTCAAGAGCTGTACAGACAGCGCATTCCTGCAAATGGCGAACAATTACCTGGGCGGCTTCGATGTTTCCAATTTGGCGGAGTACTCAGCATTGCCAGCTGACCTTCAGGGCAGGCTAGTTTCTGTTACTTCACCTGCAGTAATTGAGAATCAGGACAGTTATCGCAGCAAGGGGAATGAGCTCATTATAACGGTTGACAGCCAGTTGCAGCTCGACCAGCATCTCTCACAACCAGAGCCCTGTGACTATATGTTGAGGATCCAGGGTTCGAGTCTTCTTGCAGATGCCAGACCAACCGACCCTGCCTCATCCCCCGTTAACCGCTTTGGCTTTACTGTAGACGAAGCATCCAGGCTGCTGAAAGCGCCCTGGATGAAGAATAACCTGCCTGTCGGTTTTCAGGTTCACCACGGCAGTGAAGCGAACCAGTTTTCAACCTATAAAACGATTATAAACGGGTTGGCGAAGCTGGCCGGATTGCTCGCAAGCCCGCCCAGGATTATAAACCTGGGTGGGGGTTGGCACTGTTTGAATCAACAGGAATTCGGAGATGTCCTGGGTGATGCCCGCAGGCTTTTTCCCGATCCCGTCGCCATCCTGATGGAGCCGGGTCGCTGGTATTCGCAGTCATCCGGTTTTGCGGTAGGCAGCATTGTTAATATATCCAGGGCCGGCGAGGTTATCAGGTGTACACTGGACCTGTCAGCCAAGAGCCACCTGCGCTGGTCCCATCCAAGACTGCTGCACATGTTCGAGCCGGATCATGACAAAAAATGCGTGGTGCAGTTCTACGGGCCATCCTGTTACGAGTCTGACCTGATAGGCAAGTATTACCTGCCTTACTCCACAGATGTGCTGAAGGATTCAGGATTAAGCTACCGAAGGAAAGTTGTTTTTTCGAACGTCAGCACCTACTCCAGGGAATGGAATACCTCGTTCAATGGTGTACCGCTGGCTGATGTGCAATGGATTGGTGGCCAAGAGTCGGCCTTTTAAGGCATTCAATTAAGTGAGTCCCCTTGTATTGTTATCATTTTGTGATAAATACAGCATACGGTTAGAGTATATTATCGAATGATAAAAAGAGGGGATTACAATGGTAATCAGATTATTTATTCTGCTGTTTTTCGCTCTTACCACCTCTGCTCCAGCGCTGGGTGAACTTTACAAGTTCACCTTCACTTTTGCATGGGACGAGGATGATATTTCCTCTGAATTTCCCGCAGATGCTCATTTCACACAGCTGGTTGGTGCGACCCATCTTCCGGGGGTGCCACTGTGGACACCGGGCGGGATCGCATCCCCTGGCATTGAAAAT
>DAOVVG010000091.1 GCA_030632175.1 Gammaproteobacteria bacterium | reverse complement strand
TCGATGAGGGGGGTGTGGAAACGGAGTGATGGTTGGGCTATTGAGGCACCGCCAGACGAAAGGGGCGGCAACAGATAGGCAGAACCTTAGACCACCGCGCCACATCTTTACTCTACCGATAGTGTTGAAAAACTCGGTCATACAAAAATTAGCTATCAATGACACGCACGAGAGTTCGGTGCTTTGATTTTTACGGTGAGAAAACCAATTCTAGAACACTCTCCACGCCAAAATTACACCTTTCAACACCGCCGCTTTTTACATGCAGGGTTTTTCAACAGTATCGGCCGATTAAGGAAGTACAGGAACCCCGTATCAGCGGGGTTTTCTGTTTTTGAGAATGTCTCATTCTGGCGAAAAGAAGACATTCACTGACCATCCTTCGGGGTGGTCTTTGTCTTTCTGGGGGTAAGAAGTCGTGGAGTCTATGCGGAAACCAGGATCAGGTAGTGATTGATATCCTACTTTACTGTTGTATGCTGGCAGGCAATTTTATGTTGCTGATAAAGGCAAGAGGACTCGTCTGATTAATGGATAACGAGCTGATACGCACACTGGCTAGATCAGTACTGGGGCCTGTTGCAGAACTGCTGGTCACTCTGCGTTACGCATCCCGATCGCCTGAAACGGATGATGGTTTCTCAAGGGCCGCTGCATGTCCGCCACCTGATTTCCCGATTGACCTTGTGTACACCTGGGTAGACGGAAGCGATCCGTCCTGGCAGGCTGATAAGCTGCAATACCAGCAGGCTCTGGCGGATAATCCGCTGGCCACACAGCGCTCCGCACATGCCGCCTGCTACAGGAGCAGAGACGAATTATTGTATTCTCTCAGGTCGGTTGCCGCATATGCGCCGTTTGTGAACCGCATTCATATTGTTACTGCAAGCCAGACACCTTCTTGGCTAGATACGACACACCCCAGAATCAACCTGGTTTCCCACCGGGATATTTTTACTGACAATACAGTCTTGCCAACTTTCAATGCTACGGCAATAGAAACCCAGCTTCACCATATTCGCGGATTGTCGGAACATTTTTTGTACCTTAATGATGATGTGTTTTTCGGACGCATGGCCAAGGTACATGATTATTTTGATAGGGACGGGAGGCCGGTTTTCTATCAGAGCGAACTGGAAATATCGAGTTCACCTCCTTTAAATACAGATACGGGATATGAGTGGAGTATAAAAAATTCAAAAAAATTACTGGAAGCGGATTTCCAGCTGCCACAAATAAAGAAACTGCTGCATGCCCCGTTAGTGCTTCGGAAATCAATACTGAACGAGCTTGAAGAAAAGTACCTGGCTGCAATACAAGTCACGGCAAAGAGTCGTTTCAGACAGATGACTGATGTGGGGCTGGTTAACTCGTTGTTTGCATACTATGCGAGTCTTAAGGGGGATGGTTTTCTGAAAAATCCGCATGTCAGCGGATATAACAACGCCTATCTAAATATTGGCAGTCCCTTTATGAGGGCGGCGCTGAAAAAACTGCTGCTTACCCGCTCCGCTGATACCTTTTGTATAAACGAATCAATTAGCACCAGCCTTGATACTGCCCGTCTTGATGCCGTGGTTAGCGGTTTTTTGCAGGCCTACTACCCGGATAAATGCGAATACGAGAACTAGCGGGCTAATTGGGTACCCGAATATCGTCCACCATTTTCTGGATATGCAGCGGTGGTGGCGCGGTGTTACGCGCGACGATGGTGGCCACGGCAAAGTTTAGCACCATGCCGATTACACCGGCGCCTTCCGGGGAAATACCCAGAATCCAGTTTTCGGGAATGTTTGCGGCAAACGGTTCGATAAACACACCCTTGAAGTAGATGATGTAGCCGAGGGTAAACGTCAGCCCGGTTAACATCCCTGATATTGCGCCCCACTTGTTCATGCGCTTGTTGAAAATGCCCATCAGAATGACCGGGAACAACGACGAGGCGGCGAGCCCAAAAGCAAAGGCGACCACCTGTGCCACGAACGCGGGCGGGTGCAGGCCGAGGTAACCGGCGATGGTGATGGCCACACCGGCCGCGACGCGCCCGGCCATGAGTTCCGTGCGGTCACTGATGTTCTTTGCAAAGGTCCCCTTGAGCAGGTCATGCGATACGCTGGATGAAATCACCAGCAACAGCCCGGCTGCCGTCGACAGCGCGGCGGCAATGCCACCGGCGGCAATCAGAGCGATTACCCAGTTGGGCAGTCCGGCAATCTCCGGGTTGGCCAGTACCATAATGTCGCGATCGACGTAGATTTCATTGGCAAACGGAGCATTCCCCACGCGTTCACCCTCACCGGGATTGCTGGTTGCACGTTCACCGTTCGGGCCGCGGAGCTCGCCGTTAAAAACCGGTTTGCCATTGCCGTCAAAGGCATTGCCCGCGGCATACTGTACCTTGCCGTCGCCATTATGGTCGAACCAGGCGAGCAGGCCGGAATTTTCCCAGGTCTTGAACCAGCCGGGAGTTTCGGCATAGGTGGTGCCGCTGCCATCAGTGCCGTTTACGGTGGTAATCAGGTTCATCCGTGACAGCGCGCCGACGGCGGGCGCCGTGGTGTACAACAGCGTGATGAATAACAGTGCCCAGCCCGCTGAAATGCGTGCATCGCGTACTTTGGGTACGGTAAAGAAGCGTACGATCACGTGTGGCAGGCCGGCGGTGCCGACCATCAGCGCGAGGGTAATGGCGCATACGTCAATCATGGACTTGTCGTTAAAGGGCGAGGTGTAGTCACCAAAGCCGAGGTCGACCAGTGTCTTGTCCAGTTTGTCGAGCAGGAAGCCGGAGCCATCGGACAGCTGGCTGCCCAGTGCCAGTTGTGGCAGCGGGTTGTCAGTGGCCTGGATCGCTATAAACACGGCCGGGACGGTATAGGCAAAGATCAGCACACAATATTGTGCGACCTGTGTGTAGGTGATGCCCTTCATGCCGCCGAGTACCGCGTAGATGAATACAATGCCCATGCCGACAAACAGTCCGGTTTCGACCGGTACCTCGAGGAAACGGGAAAATACAATGCCGACGCCGCGCATTTGCCCGGCAACGTAGGTAAACGAGATAAAGATCAGGCAGATGACGGCAACGACCCTTGCGAGTTGAGAGTAATAACGGTCACCGATGAATTCAGGGACGGTAAATTTGCCAAACTTGCGCAGGTAAGGGGCCAGCAGCATGGCCAGCAGCACATAACCGCCGGTCCAGCCCATCAGGTACATGCCGCCTTCATAACCGAGAAAGCTGATCAGACCAGCCATGGAGATAAACGAGGCCGCTGACATCCAGTCGGCCGCCGTGGCCATGCCGTTGGCGATCGGGTTGACATGCTTGCCGGCGACATAGAAGTCACCGGTACTGGTTGCACGTGACCAGAAGGCAATACCAATGTACAGAACGAAGCTCAGGCCAATGGTGATATAGGTAAGTGTTTGCAGATCCATGTGAGCTCCCGGTTCAGTCTTCGCGCACGCCGTATTTGCGGTCAAGCGTATTCATACGGAAGGCGTAAAAGAAAATCAGGATCAGGAATGTAAAAATGGAACCCTGTTGTGCGAACCAGAAACCGAGTTTGTAGCCGCCGATCTGGAAGTGGTTGAAAAAGTCCACCAGCAGGATGCCGCAGCCAAATGACACGCTGAACCAGACAATCAGGCAACCGCTCACCAGCCGAATGTTTGCCCGCCAGTAGGCTTCTTTTGATGTATCCATGGTATGTCCCCCTTGTGTGCGTGCCGGTTAGCGGCTTGCTGGTCGTGCACGGGTCACGACGTTATTGCCGGATTGTAGCAAGCCAGCAGGGTATAACATCATAATTTGTTCGGGAATTATGGAGAAAATTCGAGGCACGCAGGTGCTGTCGCTTGTCTCTGCCATCTAATTCACAATTGAGTTTAACTATGTGCGCCACTCACTTTATAATGGGTCGCCTGGTGGCTTGTGCCGGCCCCCCCGCGACGATAAGCTGTGAACCCCGTCAGACCCGGAAGGGAGCAGCGGCAGCAGTGGATTCGGGCGCCGGGGTGTGGCTGGTGCAGGTCGCCTCTATTTTTAAACCCTGATTTCAATCCAACAGGCCATCTAACAGGGCAAGTCAATCAATGAGTTATCAGGTTCTTGCGCGTAAATGGCGCCCCCGCAATTTTACCGAACTGGTCGGTCAGGAGCATGTGCAGCGCGCGCTGGTCAATGCCCTCGATAACGACCGTCTGCACCACGCCTACCTGTTTACCGGGACCCGCGGTGTTGGCAAGACCACTATCGCGCGCATTTTTGCCAGGTCGCTGAACTGTGAAGAGGGGGTCAGTTCCACACCCTGCGGGAAATGCAGTGCCTGTGAGGAAATCAATGAAGGCCGGTTTATAGACCTGATTGAAGTGGATGCTGCCTCACGCACCAAGGTTGAGGACACCCGTGAGCTGCTGGAAAACGTGCAATATGCACCGACCCGTGGACGCTACAAGGTGTACCTGATTGACGAGGTGCACATGCTCTCGGGGCACAGTTTCAATGCCCTGTTGAAAACACTGGAAGAGCCGCCGCCACATGTGAAATTTTTGCTGGCCACGACCGATCCACAGCGTCTGCCGATCACGATCCTGTCGCGCTGTTTGCAGTTCAACCTGAAAAGTCTCACCTTGCCGCAGATCACCGGGCAGATCGATAACATCCTGAAACAGGAACAGGTGAACGCTGAAGCGGGTGCTGTCCGCGAACTGGCGTTTGCTGCCAACGGCAGTATGCGCGATGCCCTGAGTCTGCTCGACCAGGCGATTGCCTATGGTGGCGGCAGTCTCACCGAGGATGACGTGCGTGCCATGCTGGGCACTATCGACCGGGACGTGATTTATCGATTGCTGGATGCGTTGTCACAGGGTGATGCTGCATTGTTGCTGGATGAGATTAACAAGACCGACGCTTTTGCCCCGGACTACACGGCACTGTTGGCAGACATGGTTTCGGTATTGCAGCGTATAGCCATTGCGCAGACGCTGCCGGATGCCATTGATGACACTTTTGGTGACCGTGATGCCGTGCTGCAGCTGGCAGGCAAGCTGTCGGCGGAAGATGTGCAGCTGTACTACCAGATAGGATTGATTGGTCGCCGTGATTTACCGTTGTCACCGGAGCCGCGCGGCGGATTTGAGATGGTGATGTTGCGCATGCTGGCGTTTCGTCCGGCGGCGTCGGTATCGGCATCGGCGGGTGCCCCTGCGCGTGCGCCGTCGAAAAAGCGGCAATCGGCCACGGCCGCTGCGTCAAAGAAGCCGGCAGTAAAGCCGGCAGTAAAGCCAGCGCAGCAAGCGCCCGTTGGTGATGCCAGGGCGAGCGTTACCAGCACCAGTGACTGGGCGGGTATTATTGAGTCACTGACACTGAAAGGCATGGTGAGGGAAATGTCGCTGAATTGCGTTTTCCATGGCATGCAGGATGATGTGATCCAGTTGACACTGGACCCGGCGCATGTGCATCTGTTGGGCAAGATGCGTGAGGAACAGCTGGAAGCGGCCTTGTGTGAATACTATCAGCGGAAAGTGCGCGTCAGGATTAACAAGGAGGGTAAGCTGGAGAGCGAGACGCCGGCAGGGCAGCGAACCCGTGAACAAAGTGAACGACAGCAACAGGCAGAGCAGTCTATCCTGCAAGATGAGAATATAAAGGCCATTCAGGATGCCTTTGGCGGCTCGGTGAAACAGGAATCTATCCGGCCACGAGACTAGCTCGCCACCGGCAGCAGTGATTATCTTCCCTGTCCGGGGAAGGGTTTAACAGGACAGTAATACAGATCGAGGTAGCGATTATGAAAGGTGGACTGGGTAATTTGATGAAGCAGGCCAAGGAAATGCAGGAGAACATGGAGAAGGCTCAGGCAGAATTGGCCAACCTGGAAGTAACCGGGGAATCCGGTGGTGGTATGGTCAAGGTGACCATGACCGGCAAACATGAAGTACGACGCGTATCGATTGATGACAGCCTGCTGGCTGATGACAAGGATATGCTGGAGGATCTGGTTGCCGCGGCGATCAATGATGCCTCGCATAAGGTCGAATCGACCACACAGGAACGTATGTCAGGACTGACCAGTGGACTGAACCTGCCAGCAGGCATGAAGCTGCCGTTCTAGTCGATGGCTACTTCTCGCCTGATCGGGCGTCTGATAGAAAGTTTGCGCTGTCTGCCGGGTGTGGGACCAAAATCCGCACAGCGTATGGCTTTTCATTTGCTGGAACACAACCGTGACGGCGGGCGCAAGCTTGCAGAGGCCCTGGGCCTGGCGATGGACAAGGTGGGCAATTGCAGTGAATGCAGGACGCTGAGCGAGGACGCAATCTGCTCGTTGTGCCGCAATGAACGGCGCGATCGTGGCCAGTTATGCGTGGTGGAGACGCCGGCAGATGTGCAGGCGCTGGAGCAGTCGACCGGTTTCCAGGGATTGTATTTTGTTCTGATGGGGCATCTTTCGCCGCTGGATGGTATCGGTCCGGATGCGCTCGGGTTGGGCCTGCTTGAAACACGGCTTGCCACAGGGCAGGTGAAAGAACTGATTCTCGCAACCAACCCGACGGTTGAAGGTGAAGCCACGGCACATTTTGTCAGTGAGATGGCGCGGGCTCACGGAGTGCGTTCTACGCGTATTGCGCACGGTGTTCCGATGGGGGGTGAACTTGAATATATTGATGGCGGCACGCTGTCGCATGCCTTTGCCGGCCGCCAGGAGATCTGATCATGGCTGATTGTCTGTTCTGCAAAATGGTTTCGGGAGAGATTCTTCCGGATGTCGTGTTTGAAGACGATGATGTACTGGCGTTCCGTGATGTCAATCCGCAGGCACCGTTGCATGTGCTGGTAATTCCGAAAATACATATCTCCACGGTGAATGATCTGACGCCCGAGCACGCCGGGCTGGTGGGGAAAATGCACCTTGCCGCCAGGCAGATTGCTGCGGACGAAGGTGTCGCCGAGCCGGGTTACCGGATGGTGATGAATTGCAACCCGGAAGCCGGTCAGTCTGTTTACCACATACACCTGCACGTACTGGGCGGTCGCCCGATGAACTGGCCACCAGGCTAAGGCACGTTCGATTCCGGAGATAAATCGCGGACGAGGTCCGCTCCTACAGGGATTCGTTTTAACCCATGGACGTGTCTATTGCCGTAGGAGCGCTTTGCAGGCGCGAATGAATCAACCACCCCAATCGCGGACGAGGTCCGCTCCTACAGGTGTCTCTATTGGGGAGCGCACTTCATGCGCGATTGTCGCTGTCAGGTATTTATCGCGGACGAGGTCCGCTCCTGCAAGGTGTCTCTATTGGGGTAAGAGCGGGCCTCGTCCGCGATTGTTTTTACAGATTATATTTTTCAGGCTGCAGCAATCTTCGATAACTCTCCATGCGTCGTTCAAGAATGCCACCATCAGCCAGGGCGGTATTAATGGCACAGCCCGGTTCTGTCAGATGCCGGCAATCATTGAACCTGCACTGGCCAGGATACGCCTGAAATTCACGGAAGCCGTTGGCGAGTTCGCTGTCATCAACATCGCCAAGGTGGAAGTCACGCACACCCGGTGAGTCAATCAGGTTTCCGCCGCGGGGCAGATGATACAGCGTTGTTGAAGTGGTGGTGTGTTTGCCCAAACCGGAGGCGTCGGAGAGCTTGCCAATGGTGATGTCACGCTCGGGCAGCAGTCGCTTGATCAGGGATGACTTGCCGACACCGGACTGACCAACAAGGATGCTGGTCTTGTTCGTCAGGCAGTTGGTAAATTCCTCGATACCGGTATTCTCAAGTGCGCTGGTCAGCAGGGTACTATAGCCGATGGCGTTGTATTCTCTTATCAGTGTTTCGATGCGATCGCGGTCTTCCGGCCTGATCAGGTCGGACTTGTTGATCACCACCAGCGGTTCGGTATTCGCCAGTTCAGCGGCCACGATATATTTATCGATCAGGAAATAGTCCAGTGTCGGCTCCAGCGCAGCCTCAATGATAACCTGGTCGATGTTGCTAACGAGGGGGCGATGTCCCTTGTTGCCGTCGGCGCGTAACAGCACGGTGCGGCGTGGCAGCAGGGTCTCGATAACGCCGGCATGATTACCGGTCAGTTGCCATTCGACTTCATCGCCGCAAACAATTTGCGGCAGGCCGCGGCGGGCCACGCAACGGTAGATTTCGCCATTGGCCGCCTCGATCAGCTGGTTTTTGCCATAGTTCACAATAACAAGGCCGGCGTGTGAGTTGCCCGTCATGGTGTTTAAGGGAGTGTCAGGCACCGCTGTGAAACCCTGTTCCTTGCGGACTCGGGCAGGTGTCAGGGATCTGTGCTGGCATATTCCGGTGGTCTAACTGTCGGCGGGCAGCAGCGCGTCAATTTTAGCGCTGCAGATAAAATCATTTTCGGACAGGCCGCCGACAGAATGGGTGCTATAGCGTATGTGGCAACGATTGTAGCTGACC
>DAOVVG010000067.1 GCA_030632175.1 Gammaproteobacteria bacterium | reverse complement strand
CGCTCCTGCGTAGACCCATGCACCGACTGGGACTGACGGCCTGTTTATCGCGGACGAGGTCCGCTCCTGCGTAGACTCATGCACCGGCTGGGGCTGACGGCCTGTTAATCGCGGACGAGGTCCGCTCCTACCTCAATCCAGACACCTGTAGGAGCGGACCTCGTCCGCGATGCCGGCAGTGAAAACTGCACAGGCGATTGAGCTACCTATCCCGCCAGTACAAAACCAACACCGGCGAGATAAAACCCGGCCGGGTATAACCAGCGCTGTGTCTTGTCTTGCAGATAGTCCAGCGTCAATGACAGAATTACACCCATCACCATATACAGGGGAATCACCTGTACAGAGGTAAAGTGCCGCAGATCGTCTGGCAGGTAATAGAAATAAAACGTGCCATAAAACAGCAGAAAAAAACCGTTCGCCAGTATTTCCAGCAGCGGTCCGTCAAACCCGGAGGCCAGTCCTTTCAACCACCGCGGCCTGATGTTGATCTTTCTTTCGTATAATACGTGGTGCACGAAATACACGTAGTATCCGTACACGGGCCAGATAATAAAGTTCAGCGCCGAGGTATAACCTTCATGAATCGCCCACACCCGGTACTGCCAGAGCGGCTGCCCGGTCACCAGGTAATACAGTTTACCGAGATACACTTCGCAGACGATGGCCACCAGAAAGGCAACCGCCATCGACAATGCCAGCTGGTAAACATCAATGCATACCCAGCGACGCAGCAGTAACGAACCCAACAGATAAAAAAGCAGCGCGCCAAACAGGGCGCCGGAAAGACCCTGCAGGATCAGGATACCTGCCTGTGAAAACAACATCTAAATATGTGAAACCAGCTTTGCCCCGGGCACCTGTTCCTGGATAGCGCTGGCAATCTCGAGACGAACACCCTGAATCGACCGTATGGATACCCACAGGAGGTTCAGCTTCATATTGAATTCGGCAAACACCACGGCATGACTGAAATGCGTCAACACAATATGTATGTCCTGGATGGTGTCATCAATTATATGCTTTGGCTTGTCACGCAGTCCGGGGATCAACATCATGAAATCACAAAGCGGCTTGCCGTGTTCATCATGCGACGGCGCACGCTTGTGCAGTGGTTCTGCACTGGCGTCAAAATTCACAGAAAGTCTTGGCAGCGTCATGAATACACTCGCAACAACGTCATGACTCATGATAGTCGAAATCCGGGATCACGGCACCCGGCAATGGCACGGGGATTTGCCCTGCAAAAAAATCGTCTGGAGAGTACTCCTGTGGGACTATCTATTTGGTACAGGGGCACTTTTTAAGCACTATTGCTGTTGTTTAATTGATCGCGGACACGGTCCGCTCCTACAGGTGTGTCTATTATTGTAGGAGCGCATCACATGCGCGATTGCCATTGTTGAGCTGATCGCGGACGAGGTCCGCTCCTACAGGACTCTCTTATTAGTGTAGGAGCAGACCTCGTCTGCGATAGGTTTTTTAAGCATCCTGTTCAGGACTTCAGGGCATCCCGCACACCCTCCAGCAGGCCGCGCACTTCACCAGCCAGCTGCTCGACACCTTCCTTGTCGACCAGTCCCAAAACAGCAGCCGGGTCCATAAAGGCAACCGTAACGGAGCCGTCTTCCTCTTCACGCAATACCACGTTGCACGGCAACAGCAGGCCAATATCAGGGTCGGCATTGAGCGCCTGGTTCGCAAGCTTCGGGTTACAGGCACCCAGGATAAGGTACGGTCTGCGATCAACATCAATTTTTTTCTTGAGCGTAGCCGCCACATCAATTTCCGTCAGCACACCAAAACCGGCCTTCTGCAACTCGTCGACAACCCGGCTTCTGATGTCTTCCATGTTGCCGGACAGTGAAATATCAAACCCGTACATAGTCTTTCTCCTGTAGGTCACGCAGTGAGGCGTATCTGCGCCTCACGGTATTTTTCGGCTGTTTTCTCGATCACCCCGGCCGGCAATGCCGGCCCGGGAGGTGTCTTGTCCCAGTCCAGTGTTTCCAGGTAATCACGTACAAACTGCTTGTCAAAGCTCGCCGGACTCTTGCCTGGCACATAGGATGCCGCCGGCCAGAAACGCGAGGAATCAGGTGTCAGGACTTCATCAATCAGGACCAGTCTGTCATCTTCATCCAGTCCGAATTCAAACTTGGTATCCGCGATAATGATGCCGCGCTCCAGAGCAAACTCGGCACACGAGGTATATATTTTCAGACTGACATCACGCACCTGTTCTGCCAGTTCATCGCCCAGCAGTGCCCGGGTTTTTTCGAAATCAATATTTTCATCGTGACCACCGACGTCTGCCTTGGTAGACGGCGTGAAAATAGCCTCCGGCAACTTGTCGGCCATCTGCAGGCCGGCGGGCAACGGAATACCGCAGACATGCCCGGTGTTTTGATAATCCACCCAGCCGGAACCAATCAGGTAGCCACGCACAATCGCCTCCACCGGCAAGGCCCTGAGTTTTTTGGTAACAATGGCACGACCCTCAACCTCAGCCCGCTCGTTTTCATCCGGCAACACATCAGCGAGCGTCAGCCCGGTCAGGTGATTGGGAATAATATCCTGCGTCTGTTTGAACCAGAAATTCGAGACCGCCGTCAATACCGCACCCTTGCCCGGTATCGGGTCAGGCAGGATGACATCAAAGGCGGATAAACGATCGGTGGTAACCATCAGCAGGTGATCATCACCTACCGCATAAACATCACGCACCTTGCCCCGGGCCAGTAACGGCAGGCTCTTCAGGGTTGATTCGTACAGGGTTTCCAGCATTCCAGGCTCCAGCAGGCCAGCAAGTATAAGACCGGCATTGTACAGGATTCGTTACGACCGGCGCCTGTGCGGATCATGCCTGATCGCGGACACGGTCCGCTCCTACAAAATTACTATGCTGTACCTGTAGGAGCGGACCGTGTCCGCGATCAGGGTTTGCCCCGGCAGCACTGGCTCAATCAGGCGGTACAAAAGCCCCACCAAATAATAGAAAAACCGCAGAATAATGCTAGAATGAGCTGCTTCCGTTTTCATAACAACCGGACAGCATCATGAGTGATAAACCTCGCATCGGACTGGTCATGGGCAGCAACAGTGATTGGGATATCATGCGACATGCCGCAGATATACTGGAGCAGTTTGGCGTATCTTTTGAATCCCGGGTGGTATCCGCCCACCGTACTCCCGACTTGCTGTTTGAATATGCCAGCACAGCCCGCGAACGTGGCCTGGCCTGCATCATTGCCGGCGCCGGCGGCGCAGCACACCTGCCGGGAATGCTGGCCGCCAAGACCACCGTACCGGTGCTCGGCGTACCGGTTCCATCGCGCTACCTGAAGGGCATGGACTCACTGCTGTCGATCGTGCAAATGCCTAAGGGTATACCCGTTGCCACGTTTGCCATTGGCGAGGCGGGATCCGCCAATGCCGCCCTCTATGCCCTCGGCATTCTCGCCACAACAGACAACGGTCTCGCCAACCAGCTTGAACAGTTTCGCAAGGACCAGGAACAGATGGTTCACGCCATGGAACTTCCCCCGCAAACATGATCCTTCCGGATGCAAGTCTGGGCGTTCTCGGTGGCGGGCAACTCGGCCGCATGTTCACGCTGGCCGCACACAGCATGGGTTACCGGGTCGTAGTCCTTGATCCCGACCCGCACAGTCCCGCCGGCCTGATAGCCGACCAGCACATCAACGCTGACTACCAGGACCGTGCCGCCCTGCAAATGCTGGGCGATGAATGCGCCGCAATTACCACTGAATTTGAAAACATCCCTGCAGAAAGTCTGGAATTTCTCGAACAGTACTGTCCGGTAAGACCCGGGGCTGACGCGGTACGCATTGCGCAAAACCGTATCAACGAAAAAACCTTTATCCGGCAACAGGGACTGGCAACCGCGCCATTTGCCGCTATCTACGAGGCCGCGGATATTGCAGACGCCATCTCCGGCCTGCAGCCGCCGCTATTACTGAAGACGGCATCCATGGGTTATGACGGCAAGGGTCAGCAACAGGTCAGCACAGCGGATGAGGCAGGCGCAGCCTTTATTCAAGCTGGCGGCGCACCCTGCATACTGGAAGAGATGGTTGAACTGGAGCGCGAGATATCGGTTGTTTTGGTACGCAATACCAGCGGTCTGACTGCCGTCTACCCGGTGGGTGAGAATCGCCATGTAAACGGTATTCTCGATACCACCATTGTCCCGTCTGGCGCCGATACCGCCATCACCGACGCCGCCATTGATATGGCCCGGCAACTTGCCGACGCAATGAACTACTGTGGCGTGCTGGCCGTTGAATTCTTCTGCACACGACAAGGCGAGCTGCTCATCAATGAAATGGCACCACGCCCGCACAACAGCGGCCACTACACCGTCGATGCCTGTGCAACCTCGCAGTTTGAGCAACAGGTACGCATGATGTGCGGCCTGATGCCCAGCGACACAAAATTACTCTCTGCCGTCGTCATGACCAACCTGATGGGTGATATCTGGAATGACGGTGACCCTGCCTGGCAACACGTGCTTAACGAACCCGGCGCACACCTGCATCTGTACGGCAAGCGTGAGGCCCGACCCGGACGCAAGATGGGACACATCAACTGCCTTGCCGACGACGCCGACAGCGCACTGCAAGTTACCGCCAAGATTCGTGCCGCTTTGAATATGAAGCCGTAGGCAGGGTTCTGTTCGAGGCCAAGCCAGCCACGGCAATCGCGGACGAGATGCACTCCTACATCAATAGATACACCTGTAGGAGCGGACCTTGTCCGCGATCGGCCTAACAATGGCAATCACGCATGAAATCTGCTCCTGCATGTAATATGTCTTCAGGCGGACGGCAGTTTCAATACCTGTCTTGACTCTTCCTGTACAAACTTCTGGAAGCCCTGCGCTACCAGTGACAGCCGTTTGCCACTGCGATGAACAATATACCAGTTGCGCATGATCGGCAGCTTCTCCACATCCAGTATCACCAGGCGCTTCAGCGCCAGCTCCATTTCCAGGGTATGCATGGAAACAATCCCCAGCCCCAGCCCGGCCTCGACACCCTGCTTGATGGCTTCGTTGCTGCTCATTTCCATCTGCGTGGACAGCGCAATCTGGTTCGCACTGAAGAAACGCTCCACCGCCGAACGCGTGCCTGAACCCTGTTCGCGTACCAGGAATGTTTCTTCCAGCAATCGGTGCAGCGGTATGTTTTTCTCTTTTGCAAGCAGATGATCGGGTGGCGCAATCACCACCAGCGGATTCTCCAGAAAGCGCTCCGCCACCAGGTCCATGTCTTCCGGTGGCTGCCCCATGATCACCAGGTCAGTGCGGTTTTCAACCAGCCCCTTTAACAACTGCTCCCTGTTCGTAACATCCAGACTGACGGTTACATCACCGTGTCGCTGACAAAACGTGGCCAGCAGGCGCGGCACGAAATAGTTCGCGGTACTGGCAACCGCAATGGTCAGACGTCCGCGTTGCAAACCCTTCATCTCATCCACCACCTGCTCGAGCTCATCAAGCTGCGAGCCAATAGCCGATGCGTAGCGACTGAATTCCTGTCCGGCCTCGGTCAGAAATATTTTCTTGCCCAGCTGTTCAAACAGCGGCAACCCCACCGACTGTTCCAGTTGCTTGATTTGCATGGAAACCGCCGGCTGCGTCAGGTGCAACTCTTCCGAGGCACGCGTAAAACTCAGGTTGCGCGCCACTGCATCAAAAATCTGTAACTGGCGGAAGGTGATATTCATAGGCAGGTCTTTACCAGGTAATTACATAAGAAAATCTTAATAAAACTTCATAAAACATCAGCAGAAGCTTATTATTACCCGAATCACCGCCGCTGTCGAACACCTTGTTACCCGGTGATTTTTTGCGCAATCACACCGAATGTATGATGATTGGATATTCCGCAAGGAGACAGCCGGTCACCCGCTGAAACCAGTGCCTCCGACAAACAAGAAGGGACTTTTCAATGGAAAGAACAGACAACATGCCGCTGTGGGTTTTTCTAGCCCTGATGAACATTGAGACCCGCAAAGGCGCCCTGATTTTGTTCTGGTGCAGCTTTGCGTTTACGCTATTTTGCATACCGCTGTCGTATTACCTGAACGACTGGTGGTGGCTGGGCATGATGATCCCGATCACCCTGTGGTACTGGTTGTCATTGCAGTGGGGAGACAGGCACTCGGCATGGAACTGATTAATACACTAGCCCGCATTTCACCCCGCGGTGAGACATGCGGACTACCCGACCACCCGGTGTGAACAGCATTACATTCACACGCATTGCCAGATATCTGGGAATAGACTTCGGTAACGTCAGTCACACCGAGCGACTGGTGTCGACCATCGGCGGCGCACTGGTTATTTGCAGTATCTTCATCATAAGCCGTGCAACACTTGGACCGACCGGCACCCTGCTGATTGTTCCCTCCATGGGTGCCAGTGCCGTGCTGCTGTTTGCGGTGCCTCACGGGGCACTGTCACAACCCTGGAATATATTTGGCGGACACATCATTTCTGCCCTTGTCGGCGTGACCTGCGCCATTGTCATACCCAACGAGATCATTGCCGCAAGCCTTGCCGTCGGGCTTGCGATTGGTGGCATGCATTATCTGCGCTGCATACACCCGCCGGGCGGGGCAACGGCACTGGCCGCCGTTATTGGTGGCAATATTACACATGCACTCGGTTACCAGTTTGTCGTCACCCCCGTCATGTTAAACGTACTGATCATGCTGGCAGTCGCAGTTGCCTTCAATTATATGTTTCCCTGGCGGCGTTACCCGGAGTGGCTGGGTGAAAAATATGAACCTATAGCCGACGATAGCCGTTCTGTTTCACCACGTGCAATCGAACATGCCGACCTGGTATACGCACTCAGCCAGATGGACACCATCATTCCCGTTTCAGAACATGATCTGTTGCACATCTACGAACTCGCCACCGGACAGGTCAGTCAACGCCAGTTGCAGCCTGGGCAGGTGCAACCGGGGCACTATTACAGTAACGGGGCATTTGGAGCCGACTGGTGTATACGCCAGATTGTGGATACCTCCCCCAGCAACAACCCACACAGGGACATGGTGGTCTACAAGGTGATTGCCGGCGCAGCACCACGAAGTTCAGCCATGCTGACACGGGCGGAATTTGCACACTGGGCCAGCTATGAAGTTACCCGTGACGATGAAAACTGGAAGCGTGTTGATGACAGCAGCACGGACACCCCTGACAGACGTTAACAACTGATACAGTCATGTTAATCAGGATCATCAACCTGCCAACTGACTGCACAGAAGACGATATACTTGTACTGCTGGATTCACTGCCGGAAATAGAAACCATAGAGCTGACACTGTCTGGCAACCCCGACAACCGCCTCGCCTGGGTCTGCATCCAGTGCAGCCGGGTCGGAGCAGATGGCATCGCACGAAAAATTGATGGCAGGTTCTGGAAAAACCGGCATATCAGTGCGACTGTCGCACTGTTTGCGTATAGATAGCATGCCCACTCTGGAATACAATCCTGTGCTGCTCCAGTCAGGCCGGCCTTCGGGACACAAACCATGAATGATAAAAAAAATGTCAGGACTTCTTCCCGGGTAGACGGTGTTTATACCGCCCCCTGGGAACGGGCACTCAACAAGGTTCTCACCCCGTTTGAAGAATTCATTCATCGCCAGACGACCAGTGGCCTGCTGCTGATGTTTACTGCTGTGCTGGCACTGGTACTCGCAAACAGTCCGCTCGCCCATTTATATCAGCAAATCCAGCACCTCAATATCGGCTTCAACATCGGCAACTGGTCGCTGGAAAACAGCCTGCATCACTGGGTCAACGACGGACTGATGGCACTGTTTTTCTTCGTAGTAGGACTGGAGCTCAAGCGCGAAATCATGGCCGGCGCACTGTCGAACCCGCGCCAGGCAGCGTTACCCATTGTTGCCGCCATCGGCGGCATGGTCATACCCGCACTGATTTACTTTAGCGTCAATCCGGAGGGTGATGCTGCTCGCGGCTGGGGTATACCCATGGCAACGGATATTGCATTCGCACTCGGCGCCATCGCATTGCTTGCGAGCCGCGTACCGAGGGCGCTGATTACCTTCCTCGTTGCGCTGGCCATCGTCGATGATCTTGGTGCGGTAATCGTCATTGCGGTGTTTTACACGGAAACCATTTCAATGGGCGCACTGGTCGCTGCAGGCATCATCTTCGGGCTGTTAATGCTGCTGAATGTAACCGGTATCCGCAAGATCACACCCTATTTTATTCTTGCCATTTTCCTCTGGTACGCCATGTTTCAGTCTGGCGTACATGCCACGCTTGCAGGTGTACTTGGCGCCTTCTCGGTGCCGGCACGACCCAAATACAACCCGGTCCGGTTCAGCCAGCAAATCCGTGAGTTGATGGAACGCTTTGATGCCAGCCACGTGCCCGGGAAAAGCATCATGACCAATGAAAAACTGCGCGCTATCGTACAAACCCTGGGCAACGGCGTTTACCTGGTAGAGGCACCGCTGCAACGTCTGGAACATGCCTGGCATCTGCCGGTTGCCTATCTGGTTATACCGATCTTCGCGCTGTTTAATGCCGGTATCCCGCTGGACCTGTCCAACGTCGGTCAGACACTGATGCATCCGGTCACACTGGGTGTATCGCTGGGACTGATCGCCGGAAAAGTCATTGGCATTGCCGGCGGCTGCTGGATAGCACTGAAACTGAACATCGGACAATTACCGGCTGAAACCCGGTTTACGCAGATTATTGGCGTCTCCCTGCTGGGGGGTATTGGTTTCACCATGTCCATCTTTATTGCTGAACTGGGTTTTGCACACCAGCCGGAGCTGTTACTCATGGCGAAGACGGGCATCCTGTTCGCATCACTGGCTGCCGGTGTCACAGGTTTTATCTGGCTTTACCTCGCCGGCAACAAAAACACATAACCATCGCAGCCAACAACCTGCCAGCGCAACAAAAGCCGCACAACACCGCCGCCCTGCCACATCTGTATGCCAGTGAACACGCAACAAACTGTTAACCTGCCCGTGGTGGCGCTGGTGCTTGCCAACCTCGTGCCGGTACTCGGCGTGCTCTACCTGGACTGGGATGTCGGTTCTATCGTCGTGCTCTACTGGGCCGAGAACCTGATCGTCGGCGGCTACACCCTGCTCAAGATGCTCGCGACCGGTGGGTCTGGTGAACTCTCTCACATGCTGTTCTTCTGTATACACTACGGTTTCTTTTGTGTAATACACGGGCTCGCCATACTGGAACTGACCCGGTTTGCCGGCGAAGTGACAAGCATCCCGGCACAGGACAGCTGGCCCGGCCCGCTGGTTTTAATACAGATGTTTGTCGATCTGGGGCGCCAGGTCCTCAACGCTGCGCCCGAAGAATTTTTATGGGCCTGCCTTGGTTTGTTACTCAGTCATGGCGTGTCCTTTATGTTGCTGTTTATCGGTCAGCAGGAATACCGGCAAACAAACAAAAAAAAACTGATGAGCGCCCCCTACAAACGCATTGCCGTGTTACAAATAACTGTCATTGCAGGCGGCTTTCTGATCACCGCACTCGGCTCACCCACCGGAATGCTGGTGGTACTGGTTGCGCTCAAGACCGGAATGGATATCATGCTGCATAACCGGTCACATAAGACTGATCACACTGCTGAAACAAGCAGCACTGCTGAAAAAACACAAGGAGAACAGCAATGGAAGTAGGTGGAATTTTCGGACTGCTGATACTGGTTGCAGATATCTGGGCCATACTGAATATCTTTCAGAGTTCGGCAGACACACTCAAGAAGG
>DAOVVG010000234.1 GCA_030632175.1 Gammaproteobacteria bacterium | reverse complement strand
TTTCGATCGCTACTGGAACAGCGGCTCGGACACCGAACTCTACCATTTTATTGGCAAGGACATCATCAACTTCCATGCCCTGTTCTGGCCCGCGATGCTCAGCGGCGCGAACCTGCGCACACCCACGGCCATCTTTGCACACGGTTTTCTGACCGTCGACGGTCAGAAAATGTCGAAGTCACGAGGTACTTTTATCAAGGCACGTACCTACCTTGACCATTTGAACCCTGAGTATTTGCGTTATTACTTTGCTGCAAAACTGGGCAGCGGCGTTGATGACCTGGACCTGAATCTTGAAGATTTCGTGCTGCGTGTTAACAGTGATCTTGTCGGCAAGGTGGTCAATATTGCCAGTCGCTGCGCCGGCTTCATCAACAAACGTTTCGATGGCCATTTGTCAGAGCAGTGCACCGAGCCCGACTTGTATCAGTCCTTTGTCGACGACGGCGAAGCCATTGCTGACGCTTACGAACAGCGTGAATACGGTCAGGCCATTCGCAGAATCATGGCACTGGCTGACCGGGCCAACCAGTACATCGACGCGAACAAACCCTGGGTGCTTGCAAAACAGGAAGGCAAGGAACAGACAGTGCAGGATGTCTGCAGTGTCGGTCTGAATCTGTTCCGGGTCCTGATCACCTATCTGCAACCGGTGCTACCGGCCATGGCCGCCGAGGTAGAAGCCTTTCTGAATATTCCGACCATGACCTGGGATGCCATTGATACTCCCCTGACCGGCCATACCATCAACAAATTCAAACCGCTGATGACACGCGTTGAACAGGAGAAAATAGACGCCATGCTGGAAGATTCCAAAGACACGCTCGGCACAGCCGCTACAGCACCCGCAGAAACGGCAAGCGGACCACTAAAAAATGACCCGATTGCAGAAACCATCAGTTTCGAGGATTTTGCAAAACTGGATCTGCGCATAGCCCGTATCAGCAAGGCGACACACGTTGAAGGTGCCGACAAGCTGCTGCAGCTGACACTGGACATCGGCGGCGAGAGCCGCAATGTCTTCGCCGGCATCAAGTCTGCCTACAGCCCGGAAGCACTGGAAGGCAAACTCACCGTCATGGTTGCCAATCTCGCCCCGCGCAAGATGCGTTTCGGCGTCTCGGAAGGCATGGTGCTGGCGGCCGGCCCGGGCGGCAGCGACCTGTTTGTACTGCACCCTGACGACGGTGCAGAACCGGGAATGCGTGTTAAATAACACCCACAACCTGGAGTTTTATTAATTTATACATTCGGTGTAGGAGCGGACCGTGTCCGCGATGGTTTTCCATACACCGCAATCGCGGACACGGTCCGCTCCTACAGGGTTTTTAAAACACTGGTGTAGAAATGGCCAATGACTGAACTTGCACTGATCCTGGTCAGCACCGTGCTGGTCAATAATTTTGTCCTGGTGAAATTCCTGGGCCTGTGCCCGTTCATGGGCGTATCGCGCAATGTTGATACCGCCACCGGCATGGCGCTGGCCACCACGTTTGTACTGACGCTGTCATCCATCTGCAGCTACCTGGCGAATGAGTTTCTGCTGATACCGCTTGGACTGGAGTATCTGCGCACCATCACCTTTATCCTTGTCATTGCCGCCGTCGTGCAGTTCACGGAAATGGTGGTGCATAAAACCAGCCCGCTGTTATACAAGGTACTGGGGATCTTTCTGCCGTTGATTACCACCAACTGCGCGGTACTCGGTGTGGCACTGCTGAGCGTGCAACAACATCTGAATTTCATCGAATCTGCTGTCTACGGCTTCGGTGCCGCCGTCGGTTTTTCAATGGTGTTAATTCTGTTCTCCGCCATCCGGGAACGCATAGCCGCCGCCGACGTGCCGGTGCCTTTTCGCGGTTCGGCAATCGCACTGGTGACAGCAGGCATCATGTCGCTCGCCTTCATGGGATTTTCCGGCCTGGTAAAGGGTTAAAGGATCAAGACAGGGCTAAAACCTGATCACTCAATATGCTGACCGCGCTCATTACATTTGGACTGCTGGCCGCACTGATTGGCCTGCTGCTGGGTTATGCAGCGATTCGTTTCCGTGTAGACAGTGACCCGGTCGTTGACCAGATTGACAAGCTGCTGCCGCAAACCCAGTGCGGCCAGTGTACCTATGCCGGATGTCGCCCGTATGCAGAAGCAATCGCAGCAGACGAAGCTGACATTAACCAGTGTCCGCCGGGTGGAGAAAGCACCATACAGGCACTCGCCGACTTGCTGGGAAAGGATCCCAAGCCGCTGAACCCCGAACACGGTGAACACAGCGACAGAACCGTGGTAATCATTGATGAACAGGTTTGTATCGGCTGCACGCTGTGCATACAGGCCTGTCCGGTTGATGCAATCCTGGGTGCCGCCAAGCAGATGCATACAGTGATAACCAGCGAATGCACCGGCTGCGACCTCTGCATTCCGCCCTGCCCGGTCGAATGCATCCATGTTGTTACAGTAAAGACCACGGCGCGCAACTGGATCTGGCCAAAACCGGACACCGATGCAGCGGGGGTCGGCTAACCGTGACTAATTCAGGAAACAGCTTCAAGCGGTCACCAGGTGCTTCGTTCGGCAGCCTGCAGACATTCCATGGCGGGCTGCGACTGCCCGGTCACCGGGAGATCACGGCAAGCACCCCGATTGGCTCTGCTGATATACCGCCGATACTGATAATCCCGCTACAGCAACACATCGGCGAACCGGCCGAGTGCCTGGTAAAACCGGGAGACACTGTCTACAAGGGGCAGGTTATTGCAAAAGCATCCGAGCCATTCAGTGTCCCCGCACATGCATCCAGCTCGGGCACTGTCATCGCTGTAGAGGAGCGCCTCATCCCGCACCCGTCCGGTGTAAAGGAAAACTGTGTCGTCATTGAAACCGACGGCAAGGACAGCTGCCCGGATGAACAGCAAGCCGCCATTGATTACCTGGAAACCGAACCGGCCAGGCTGTGCGAACTCATTCAGCGGGCCGGCATCGTCGGCATGGGTGGCGCTGGTTTTCCGACACAGATAAAACTGTGCAATCGCACACAGCGCATCGAGCTGCTGCTGATTAACGCTGTCGAATGCGAGCCTTATATTTCCTGTGACAACCGCCTGCTGCAGGAACGGGCTGCCGAGGTAATCGAAGGCATCAGGATAATGCGCCACGGTGTGGCGCCGGAAGCCTGCACCATCGCCATTGAAGACAATATGCACGAGGCAGAACAGGCACTCCGCACTGCCCTGGAAGCCGCTAATGAAACCGGCATCACGATAACGCGGGTACCGGAGATCTATCCCAGCGGCGGCGAACGGCAGTTGATAAGAATACTGACCGGCCGAGAGGTACCCAGCCAGGGTTTTCCAGCTGATATTGGCATTATTTGCCAGAACGTTGGCACAGCCGCAGCTGTGTACAATGCCGTTGCCAAACGGCAACCGCTGATGTCACGTATTGTGACAGTCACCGGTGCAGGCGTTGCACAGCCGCAGAATCTCGAATGCCTGCTGGGGACCCCTGTCAGCCATCTGATTACAGCGGCCGGCGGTTATACAAAAGATGTTGAACGCCTGCTGATTGGCGGTCCGATGATGGGCTATGCGGTACAAAACGACAGCATACCGGTAATCAAGACAACCAATTGCGTGCTCGCAGTTACCCGCGAGGAGATGCCGGCGCCGGCACCGGCGCAGCCGTGCATCCGTTGCGGAAAATGCACGGCTGTCTGTCCCGCCGACCTGCTGCCGCAGCAATTATACTGGTATGCGCGCAGCAACAATTATGATATCGCCCAGGATTACAACCTGTTTGATTGTATTGAGTGCGGCTGTTGTGCCTATGTCTGTCCAAGTCACATACCCCTGGTGCAGTATTACCGCCACGCGAAAACAGAAATCTGGACCCAGGAGGCACAGAAAAAAGCAGCCGATATTGCCCGCAGGCGCCACGAATCACGATTATCCCGACTGGCACGTATCAAGCAGGAACGCGCTGACCGCATGGCAAGGAAGAAGCGGGCACTGTCCGGTGATGATGGCAGTGAAGATGCAAAGAAGACTGCAATCCAGGCGGCGCTGGACCGCGTAAAGCGCAAGAAACAACAGGCTTCGACCACTCCGAAAAACATGGATAACCTGACCGCTGAACAACAGCAAATGATTGACGAAGCCGACAGGCGACGTCAGCAAAAACACCGCGGAAACAACAACTGATGGAGTTCAAAACCTACAGCTCACCGCACCTGCCGGTTACAGGCAGCGTGTCCATCATGATGCAGCGGGTATTGCTGGCACTGATACCCGGCACCCTCTGTGCATTCTGGATATTCGGCT
>DAOVVG010000152.1 GCA_030632175.1 Gammaproteobacteria bacterium | reverse complement strand
TGGGAACACCTTGTTCAGGTCCTCTAGGATGGAGAGTCGAGTCTCGTATAGACACTGGTGGAATGCGGTCCGCGATCAGCGGCAGGAAAAAAACACGAAAACCGCGATACAGCATCTGTGGTAACGCGAATTGCTCATGAAGTGCCTCTTTTTAATTTTTTTATCAGTCTTCCAGACTGTACTATTTGAATAAGTACAGGTGCGAGGATATTTAATCACCAAACGCTAATATTGAGAGCTGGCAGCCCTTCGGAGCCAGGGCAAAGGCAGCAGTAAGGCCTGTTCTGTGAACTTTCTGTGATTTTTTCGGGCTATTCTGTCAATGGTTATGACAAAGAAAATACTCATTATTGAAGACAACGTGGATATCGCGCGCCTTGCGATAGTCAACCTGCGCAGCAAGCAGATGCAGGTCGATCATGCTGTGGACGGTACCAGCGGGCTGGAAATGGCACAGACCGGCGACTACGACCTTGTCATTCTCGACCTGATGCTGCCTGGCATAGATGGCCTGGATATCTGCAGGGCCCTGCGTAACAACAAGGTCTACACACCGGTATTGATGCTGACAGCACGGACCTCCGAACTGGACCGGGTGCTGGGGCTTGAAGTGGGGGCAGACGATTACCTCACTAAACCCTTCAGTGTGCCGGAGCTGATAGCGCGGGTGAATGCCATTCTGCGTCGTTCCGATCAATATCAACCGGCAGAGTTGCAACAGGAGGATGTGCCGTTGCAGGTTGGTGAACTGTGTGTCGATCCGGGCAAGCGACAGGTGCTGCTGGGTGATGATTCTGTTGAACTCACTGCCAAGGAGTTTGATCTGTTATGGCACTTCGCCAGTAACCCGGATCGCGTGTTTACGCGCAGTCAGCTGCTCGACAGTGTCTGGGGCTACGGGCATGCCGGTTATGAGCACACGGTTAACTCCCACATTAATCGTTTGCGCGCCAAGATCGAGGTTGATCCGGCGAGGCCACAGTATGTCATCACCGTGTGGGGCGTCGGCTACAAATTTTCCGGCAAGGAACTTGCGCGGGGTACCGGCTGATGTTCAGGACACTCTACAGTCGCCTTGCTTTGACGTTGTTCGTTTTACTATGCGTGGTGGGGGTCATCCTGGTCCTGGTGATCGGCCACTCGAGCACGCTCTACCAGCAGGAAGTTGCGCAGAAGCTTAATAACGAGCTGGCAGCGCACATTGTCGCGGAGCAACCGCTGATTCAGGATCGTGAGATCAATCAACCGGCACTCAATCACCTGTTTCACCAGTTGATGGTCATTAATCCCAGTATCGAGTTATATCTGCTCGACGAACACGGTGCGGTTATCGGCTATTCAGCGCCCGAAGGCAAGGTAAAACGCAGTGCTGTCTCACTGGCGCCGGTACAGAAATTTCTCAGCGGCGATGCCCGGTTTCCGCTGACCGGTGATGACCCGCGCAATGTCGAAGGCCACAAGGTTTTTTCTGCAGCGCGTATCGAGGGAGAGGGCGGTTTGCAGGGCTACCTGTATATCGTTCTTGGTGGTGAACAGTATGACCACGTCGCGCAGATGCTCGGCCGCAGTTACACATTTTATTCGGCCGTGCTGGTGTTGCTGATTGCGCTGGGCGCGGCACTGGTAGCGGGCCTGGTGGTGTTTGCCTTGCAGACGCGACGCTTGCGTACGCTCGGTAACGTTATGCACCGTTATGCCGGCGACGGCAGTCTGGCGGTGCGCTATGACGGCAACACGCAGGACGAAATTGACGTACTTGGGCAGCAGTTTAATGCCATGGCTGAGAAAATTACCTCGCAGATAGGCGAGCTCAGGAAAATGGACGATGTACGTCGCGAGATGATTGCGAATATCTCGCATGATCTGCGTACCCCGCTGACCACCATGCGCGGTTACCTGGAAACCTTGCAGATCAAGCGCGACGAACTGTCAACAGAGGAGCAGCAACAATACCTGCAAACGGCGCTCAGCCACAGTCAGCGTCTCGGGTTGATGGTTGACGAACTGTTTGAGCTGGCGCGGCTTGATTCGTGTGAGTCGGTGGTGTTTTCAGAACCGTTCTCGATGTGTGAACTGGTGCAGGATGTGACGCAGAAATTCGAATTACGTGCCCGGGAAAAATCTGTGCAGCTGGGTGCCAGCCTTAACCCGGATGCGCCGCTGGTGTACGGCGATATCGCCATGATGCAGCGGGTACTGGAGAACCTGCTGGAAAACGGCCTGCGCTATACGCAGGCCGGTGGCTCTATCCGTGTTGGCGTCGACGTGGATTCAGGTAACGTGGTGGTACAGGTGGCTGATACCGGCTGCGGCATTCCTGAAGAAGATGTGCCGCGTATCTTTGAGCGTTTCTACCAGCAGGACAAGCATCGCTCAGACAGCAACAGTGCCGGTCTCGGGCTGGCGATCGTCAAACGTATCCTTGAACTGCATGACAGCGTCATACAGGTTAGCAGCAAACTTGAAAAAGGTACGACGTTTTCCTTTCGCCTGTCATCCAGTCCAATTGTTATCAATTCGTGATAATTGCGGGACGGTTGTGTGAAGGTGCTTCGTAATAATTGACTCTCCTTAAAAGAAGTAATGGAGAGTTCAGTTATGAAAACAATCAAATCAATAACAACTGCATGCCTGATAGGTGCCGCACTGGTTGCCACAACAGCGGCTTTGGCGGAAGAGCGTACAACAGGACGTGGCACCGGTCCGATCATCTATGTGACTTCACAAGGTCTGTTTTACGACTCGATTGTCGTCGCTGACCCGCTGCCAATGAAGGGTAACTTTCAGCAGTTGATACCGGGCATGAACGGGCTATCGACAGAATTCGGGCCAGGTGAGGTAGGTCACCTGGGCGGTCGTTGGTGGGTGGATGTCGACGGAGGTGGCGTCATGGACGCAGGCGATCACTACTTTCTTTGTCCGTTGCTTGGGCCGGGGCGCGCCGAAATGTAATTTTCGGTATTTCTGCAAGGACGGTGGCAATCGGAAGCGATTCTGCTTTGTCACCGTCTTTCCTCTCCAGGTGCCGTCTGGCACCTGTTTGTTGCCAGGTCATCTTTTCCCGCGTTCAGCCTGCGTCTGTTAAAATTTCTGTATGACGCAATACTCCATTGACCCCGAAGTAAACATTCTCGATGCGCTGGTGGCGACGCCTGCAGGGGATTATGAGCTGCTTGATTTCGGCGCCGGCCGCAAACTGGAGCGCTGGGGCGAGATTACTGTCGAGTACCCCGACCGGCTGGCCACGGGCAAGCCTGCTGATATGCACTGGTCGGCAGACTGGGTGTATGTCCCGGATCTCGGTACCGGCGGGCACTGGCAACCGACGCGCAGTGGGTTGCCGCGTGAATGGCAGGTGACGGTCAACGGCCAGCGGGTGGTTTGTCGTCTCGATGAGCGTGGTCGTGTGGGTTTGCGTGGTCGTGAACTGCCGTGTGCCGAGTGGGTGCGCCAGCGTATCGAAGGTTGTTATGACCTTGATGACATCCGTGTGCTGAATCTGTTTGCAGGCAGCGGCTACGTGACTGCACAGGCACTACAGGCCGGTGCATCCGTGATTCATGTTGATGCCAGTGAAGAAATGCTGCAGTTGTGTCGTGAGCAGGCCGGCGAACTGCATGTCGAGTACATACATGATGATGTTGTGGATTATGTTGAGGATCTGCTGCGTCGCCAGCTGCGCTTTGATGTGATTATCCTGCCGATCCCTCCCGTTGGTCATGGACCGAAGGGGCAAATGTGGGACCGTGAAGTAGATATGGCGAAACTGGTCAGGTATTTACCCAGGCTTGTCTCGGACAGTTGTCTCGGCGTGTGGCTGTCGACTGACAGCGGTGCGAATACCTGGAAGGCACAGGGGCTTGGACAGTTGCTGGCCGAGGTCCTGCCGGGTTGTACCATTGAACCGTTGCACCTGGGGGTCACTGCACGCGATGGACGCGTGTTGCCGGCCGGTGTGGCGGCGCGCTGGTATGACGAAACCGAATTTCTGCAAACCGGTGGCCAGCCGCTGACAGCTGTGCAGCTGGAAGACCGTCTTGATATTCACATGATTTCGATGGGCGCGGCCGAGGAGCCGGCGCGTGCGCTGGCCGGGTTTTCGCGGGAGCAGCAGGACTTTGTGTTGCACTGGGTGAGTATTGTGACGCGCACCAGTTCCGGCATGGCGCTCAATTTCGTTTCGCACGTGTGCCCCGCATTGCGCCTGATGGATGCCGGCGGCGTTGAAGCCTGGCTGCTGGCCTGTATGGACATCTACGACACCAAAGGGCTGCACCCGGCGGTAGTGGCCTTCAAGGATGCGGAAGGGTTTGCGCGTGAGTACACGGCGCGCTCGACCGGTGTGGCCTTCGATGATGTTGTCAACGTGCTGGAGATGTTCGTACACGGCCTGAATGGTCGTCGACTGAAGCTGGAGTGCAGTGACCACTGTTACACCGACACCGAAACCCTGTTCCTGCCTGCCTGCGTGAATCGGTATGCCGGGCGCGAGGATAATTTTCAGTTGTACAAGGCGATGGTGGTGCATCTGTGGGCGCAGACCTGGTTTGGTAGCTGGCGCATTGAGCCAGGGGAAGTGCTGGGTCGCTATGTTGATCCCGATGCGGCGCTGGCCTGTTTCCATGCGCTGGAAACCTTGCGGCTGGATGCCTGTATCCGGGACATGTTGCCGGGTGTTTACCGGCACCTCGTTCGCTTTCGGGCAGACAGTCAAATCGAGATGGACGCTGACTGGCAGGCTGCTGCCGAACAGCTTTCGCAACCGGGTGCACAGGTTGAGGATACCCTGGTATGGCTGCAGCGCCTGGCCGGGCGTGCCGTACCTGCCAGCGTGATTTACCAGGGCGTGATGCGACCAGATGCAGTGGAAAAAGTAAGGGCTGCACGCCTGGAGGCCGAAAAGCAGGCTTTTCGTATGCACATGCTGCGCATGGCAGACGGGCTTAAGGGTGAGGCCGATGAGCAGGATGATGCAGAGCAGCACGAGGTCAATGAGGCAGGTGAGGCGCGGCTGCCGATTGAATTGCGCACGGTTGAGTCGGACGAAGAAGCCCAGGGCGTGGTCTTCGAAATGCAACTGGATGGCAAGCCGATAGCGCCGCCGGATGATGTGAAAGGCACCATGGCGTCAATCTTCCAGGATCTTGGCGAGATTCCGGAAGAATATCTGTATGCCGCCGGTGACGGTGTCTACCACGCGGAAGCCATCGAGGAACGCAGTGTCGAAGATGTATGGAAGGGTACCTATCATGAAGAGGGTGCCTTTCTTTATAACGAATGGGATTACGAACGGCAGAATTACCGCAAGAACTGGACAGTGTTGCGTGAACTGGACGTCAGCCCGGTGGAAGATGGTTTTGTCGGTGACACCCTGATCAAGTACCGGGGTTTGACGGCCAGTTTGCGACGTACCTTTGAAGCCCTGCGTGGTGAAGACAAGCTGCTCAAGAAACAGCCCTACGGTGAAAATGTCGATATCGACGCGTTGGTCGAAGCCTATGCCGATTCCACCATGGGCCTGGAGATGTCCGACCGCCTGTTTACCAAGAAACACAAGCTGGAGCGCGATATCGCGGTGATGTTTATGGTGGATATGAGTGGTTCCACCAAGGGCTGGATCAACGATGCCGAGCGTGAATCGCTGGTGCTGTTGTGCGAATCACTGGAAACACTGGGCGACCGTTATGCCATTTATGGTTTCTCCGGTATGACCCGCAAGCGTTGTGAGGTCTATCGCGTGAAACGCTTTGATGAGCCCTATGATAATACCGTGCGCGGGCGCATCAGCGGCATCAAGCCCAGGGATTACACCCGCATGGGGGTCACCATTCGCCACCTGTGTCACCTGCTGGGCGAGGTGGAGGCACGCACCAAGCTGCTGATTACGCTGTCTGATGGCAAGCCTGATGACTACGATACCTACCGCGGTGCCTATGGCATCGAGGATACCCGCCAGGCCCTGATTGAAGCCAGGCGCGATGGCATTCATTCCTTTTGTATCACCATCGACACCGAGGCGAAGGATTACCTGCCGCACATGTACGGCGCGGTGAATTACACCGTGATTGACGAGGTGCGCAAGTTGCCGTTGAAGGTGTCAGATATTTATCGACGTTTGACGACCTGAGGAGTGCTTTGGTTTTTTTCTATGCCCCCTCTCCCTGGCCATCTCGGCTTTGGCTTCCTGCGTCGCTCTACTGCCTGCATTCCTGCAGGTGTCCCGGAGGGAGAGGGGATGCTTCTATTTGT
>DAOVVG010000066.1 GCA_030632175.1 Gammaproteobacteria bacterium | reverse complement strand
TTACAGGTTAAAAACCCGGATGAGCTGGCCTTTGTTACCCAGACGACACTGTCTGTTGATGACACGCTGCGGGTGATAGATGCATTGAGAACACGGTTTCCGGCAATACAGGGACCGCGCAAGGATGATATCTGTTATGCAACGCAGAACCGGCAGGATGCAGTCAAGCAACTGGCCCGGCAATGTGATGTGATCCTCGTGGTCGGTTCCCCGAACAGTTCAAACTCGACCCGCTTGCGTGAACTGGCCGAGAACAGTGGTGTGGTTGCACACCTGATTGATGAGGCGGGCCAGATTGAGGATGTCTGGCTTGAGGGCAGGCAGGTAATCGGCGTGACTGCCGGGGCATCGGCACCGGAGCAGATCGTTACCGGCGTGATCGAGAAGTTGCGTGAACGCGGTATTGTGACAGTAGAAGAGTCACAGGGGAGAAAAGAGCCGGTAACGTTTTCCCTGCCGGTTGAGTTAAGGAAGCCGGCATGAAGCAGTCGCAGGATGAGTAAAGGAACGAAGTGACATACCCACCAAGTCAGGTGCCTGCAGCATGACGGGTACGCTGCGCTTTACCCATCCTACGGTCTGAGTTAAGGAAGCCGGGGTGAAGCAGTTGTAGGATGGGTAAAGGAACGAAGTGACATACCCATCAAATCAGGTAAGCCTGCTACATGACGGGTACGTTGCGTTTTACCCGTCCTGCGGTCTCCTGGCAGGTTCTATTTCCAGCAGTAGTCGGTTAGTGAGCTGTTGGTGACGGATTTCTCTCCCAGAGAAGTCAGCGTAAAAGTCTGACACTTGTCGGTGTTTTGCCCTTTCTCGCTGGTGGGGGCGGCACTGACAATAAATGAGATATTATTCGCAGTAACAATCGACAGCGTATAGAGACCACCATCGGTGGTTGCAACATACACCTCGGAAACGTTAGTTGGATAGGTGCCCTGGTCTGAATAGGCTCTTTCCATCCTGTCAGCCAGTTCCAGTAGCTGCCCCATACCTTCTGCCCTGCGTGATTTCTTGACTTGCTCAAGGTATGACGGATAGCCGACGGCTACAATAATGGAAAGTACGGCCAGAACGATCATCAGCTCAATGAGTGTAAAACCACGTGTCTTTTTAATCATGCTGTTTCCCTTGTCTCAGGTCTCGTAGTGTCCACGCATGGCCATTCGGCCATGCGTGGTGCTGTTTACGACTATTGTCTCAGGTCAATCCAGTTGCGCTGACCCAGCACGGCGTTCGGGCCAAGTGACTCCAGGTCGATGGTTTCGATAGTGATGACATCGGCAGGTACGCCATCGGATGTCGACGTGTTGGTGTTGTCGCCATCACCGAGGTTCTTGTCGATATCCAGCAGGTGCTGTTCGGGGATGACACTGCCCGGGACGTAGTCGCGGTAGCGGGCGTACTCGCGCAGGATATCTCCCAGCTCGGCGTCGTTAAACAGATCGTCCAGTTCCAGCAACGCCTGGTTGAGCTCCGCTTCTGAAGTGTTCTCACCGTTAATGATATTCAGCAGTGCTGCAAAATCTGAAAGTATCTGCGTGTCTTCCAGCGCATTGGCCCAGTCCAGGTACTGACCCTCGGTGAGGCCACGCTGCTCCTGGGTCAGGGCACTGTCATAGTTCGGATCGCCGAAACAGGGAATCGAGGCAGATTCGCCACGCTGGATATTGTCGGCCAGATCGCTGTAGTGCCAGAAGATGGCGGCTTCATATAGCAGTCCGCTCTCCTTTTCATCGCTTGTTTTCTCGATTATCTCGAATTTTTCGCTGCCGACGATTACAGTTACGACCTCGAAGGCCCTTGCAAAGGTGCCGCCATCGCGGTTGGCACCCTTGTTGGGCAAGTCGATGGGATCCTGTAGCACCATGTCCTCCGCGTCGAGTAACTGTACGGTCAGTGCCCCGTTACGCCAGCGATAGCCCTTAACCCCGGTATCGGACTCCTTGGTGACATGCATGTTCAAGACCGGATCCTTGATGTAGCGCTCCGGTATGGGTGTACCGAACAGATTCGAGCAGGATGGTTGATCATAGGTACCGTTAGCATTGAGCAGTTCCGGTGTATCAAGAGTTGCTGTATCCGCTGCAGTAAGTACCTCTTCATCTGAATAGCAGACCGGTACCGTGGGGTCATGCAGTCCGAGAACACACTGCGAGCGGGTACCGTGTACGCCACGTCTCAGGATGGATTCCTCATCGAACAGGATCCGCAGGGTCGGGTTTGGACTTATCTGCGGACACTGCCACGCCAGCGGATCACCAGAAAGATCCGTGTTGTTGGCGATGCTGGCCAGTGTAAAGATGACCGGTTCACCATACTTGGGGTCCCTGACTTCATTCGCTGCTACACCGGCCTCCAGCTGGGCTGTAATAGAATCCTGGTACTGAATGAATTCATTTACACCCTGTGCATTCAGGCCGCCATTCCAGATCTTGCAACCGATTTGCAGACTGCCAAGCGGGGAAAGGTCTGCGTTGGCCAGCACGACCATGAATTGCTTGTCCTCAGCGAGCAATTCACCACCGTCTGCACCATCCAGTTTATAGGTTTCAGACTCGGGATCGATGATGGTCTTTTCGCACTTCACCACCTCACCCGCATCATCCCTGATCTCTTTGTAGACAGGACCAAAGCGGTCTTCACTGTCTTCCGGACAGGTGTTCTCACCGCCCAGCACGATGACGGGTTCTTCCAGTGTCACCGTGGGTGTGATGGTGTCATAGCTGCGATTGAGTTCCGCTTCCACGGCCTCGATGCACTTTTCGCCTACCAGTATCCGCTTGTCGTTATCGGCGTCGTTGCAGACATCCGGATTGGAGCTCACCGGGTCAGTGCTGCCGGATGTCGGTGCCAGGCTGGCAAGCCCGCGGCGTGGCTCCAGTTCAAACAGATCGACATAGGAAATGCCATTGGTGGTGTCATAGTCATGTACGAGACCGTCAACAGCCTCACTCAGTCCGTCATTATCGTCATTCTGGTAGCCGTTGCTGTGTTTGAAGATCAGGTTCGGTGCCGTCACGCCACCGTCAGGGCTGTCCGTGACCACGTCGAGGTGACCGAACAGCAGTGGGCCAGGCTCTGTGACCGGAGGAACCGGCAGGATGAGCCCATTGACGAACATCTTGTCGATACCGTCGCGCAGTCGTACAAATACCGGCTGTGCGATGTTGCCCTCGCCCAGGCTTAGGCCGACCGGTGGTACACCGCTGGCTGTATCGAGTAAGTCAAGTTTGGTGTCACCGTTGAGGTTAAAGACCACCTTGTTGGCGCTGGCACCGGTGAGGAAATCCAGTGACATCATCCAGCTGTCACCGGCCACTGTAAGCCCGCCACAGTCGAGGCCGGTCGGGTTGGTGGTGACGAACTGTACCCGTTTGGCACGGACGAAGGGTGCGCCGGTCAGGCGTTCGCCACAAATCGGGAACTCCAGCCGCCAGCCACTGAACAGCGCTGCCTCGCACACGCTATCACCGTCCGCGCAGCTGTAGTTAACCGGCTTGTTGACCGGGGTGGTACGTACCACTTTGGTTTCGCCATTATTGGCAAAGGTAACCGAGATTGGCGGATCGACCGGGTTCAGGGCCTGCAGTTGCAAGTCATCATTGTCGAGCGGGTCGAAGCTGGTGTCGGTGCCGTCTACCCATGAGTCCTTGATGTGGATGCCATAGATGGCCTGGTTGTAGAGAGAATTTCCGCCGGAATTAACGGCATCATTCAGGGTGTCTTCCAGGCTGAACAGGCTGCCGGTGCCGAAGTAGACGAGATAACCGCCGATATTAGGATCCGGGTGTTCGACCACCGCCGGCGTGTTGCTGATCGGCAGGTTGGGGTCGCCATCGAACACCTTGCGAAAGGTTGAGTTGGCGGGATCCGCCTTGTCAAACCGGAATATCCACAGGTCGCCGTTGATGTCGCCGGCAAAGGCGGTTTCCACGGTCAGGTCGGTGTCATCGCTACTGAGGAGGGCCGGTGAGGACAGGCCGCCATTGGTCGAGGTGTCGATTTTGTGTACCGTGGTTGGATCAGCCAGGCTGACCATTAACAGGGCGGTCGGGTGGCTGGGATTGGTGTTGCAGTTAGCATTGTTGACGCCGGTACAGGCTGTCTTGTAGCCGCTGCCGGTGAATACGTACCAGTCCGGTTCTGCTGCACTACCCAGTGCAGCGATACGCGGGGCGCCATAGATATGCCCGAAATCACCACCGCTCTTTTCAAACAGGACGGAGTCGCTGGAGTAGGTCGGTGTGGTGATGTCCAGCGCGAACAGCCCTTCAAAGCCGTGGCCACCACCGCCGGTGAGTACCGTGCGCCATTCACAGGCGCTGACATTGATGGGGTCGCCATTAACATCATCCGAATCTACGCAGGCGAAATGGTCGGGGTCGACCTGTGCCGAGGTGGCGAACATTTCGCCGTCGAGGTAATAGGTGTGTTCGTAGGCAGGCTGAGCCAGGCGGAACAGGTTTTCAATCACCATGGACGGGATATAACCATGGGCTTCCGAGCCGTCGGCCTCGGCAAAGAAGTGCAGGATGCCGTCATTGGCCGGTGTAGCAATGACGCCGGCACGGCTGCGGTTGGCGTACCTGAAGCCGGAATAGCCTTCAAAATTGGTGAACAGCTCGCGCGGCGGTCCGATGTAGACAGGCGTGTTGGTGATGTCACCCAGCAGGCTGTAACGTTTGCGCAGGAAGCCATCAGTCTGGTCGGTTTCATTGCTGCGATCACCACGAATGAAATTGAAGACCGGGCCAAAGTAATTGTTGTTCTGACTGACGGCCGGGTCAACCGCGTCGGCAGGGTCACCGTCGCCGTTGGGATCATTGATGGTTGCTGAGTCCAGCGAGATTTTCTGTGCAGCCGTCAGGTTGTCCCAGAGAAAGGAGACCTGTACCGAGGTGTTGTAGGTGAACAGCCTGCGTCCACCGGTTGTTTCTTCCTTCCAGTAATCGGTGATGTCTTCTTCTTTATTCAGGAAGGTGGCGCGTGCCAACCAGTTCTTGGTTGAGTCCTCGGCCAGCGCGATCAGGGCGGCGTCATCATTGGAGCCCACCAGGGTATGGTTCAGCAAACGCGAGCCATCGATGCTGATGTCATACTCAATGAGATCACCCTGCCATGCACCGTTTTCAAACCAGGAGCGGTAGGCCTTGGTCGGGCCATCGAGCAAATCCCGGTTTTTAATGGCATATTCGCCGAGTGTGACGGTGGGCTGGCTGACCGGGTCGAAGACAGCGACAGCGTATAACAGGCCACTGACGACCATGGTCATGGCGCTGATAGTTTTCCAGGATGTGTGTTTTATTTTCATGGGACTTCTCCGTATATCAGGGGATCAGCGGGTCAGTGACAACCACTGATTGCACAATGCGTTTTGCACCCCTGGAACTTTCACTTTGGGCGGTGACCAGGAAGACCTGGACGATAGAGCCGGGCGGCGGCAAAATAGTGCCTGTGTAGGAACTGTCTTCACCGTCGTCGTTATCGGTGCCTGCATTAATGATGACGTAATCGCCGGTACTGCCATCGGGCAGGGATACATTTTTCTTGGTAAAACCCCAGACCAGGTCGGATGGGTCAATATCACCGGCGGTGTGATAGCCTGCGGTCGTCGGGTAGGAAGAGCCGCTTGATTCCACCAGCTGGATATCTTCGATGCCTCTCGCGAGTGTGTATTCCGCGTTGTTCAAGGCCGTGGTCTGAAACTGGGTGTTACCAGCCATCAGGTTTTCAAGCCGTGAAACATTCATTCCAAATACGCCGAGGATGGTCAGGATCAACAGAAAGATCAGCGCCATGAACAGGGCAGCGCCGGCCTGACGGTGACATGATCGATAACTTTTGTGCAGCTGTTTATGCATGTTCTGTCTCCGGCCTATCTGCTGTTACGCAGTTTTACTGTTGAGGTATAGAGCTTGCGGCGGTAACCGCGGCCGGCAGTGTCTGCCGGGGTATAGCTCTCGTTGCCCATGACATAAGTGTTGTCGTTGGTGAAGCCGGTTTCCGGGCATTCGGCGCGGACCAGCAGCCAGACACGTGCGGCGACAACGCTTTCCCAGTCGGGCTTTGTAGCGTCGGTTGAATCAATTGCGTCGCCGTCGTAGTAACGGTTGACAACGCCATCGCCGCTGGAGTCGACGCCGTATTTTATTTGCAGATTATCAACGCCGTAGGCCACTTCTCCTGCAGAAAATACGCCGTTGACGAGACTGACCCGGAAAAGCGATGGTACGGCGCCATCGGCAGGGCACGCCGAGGCATTGTTGGAAGTACCCACATAATAGGCACGTGCAACCAGTTCAGCGGTTCTGATAGCAGGCGCAACAAGATCGTTGTCAGAATCCTCACTGTTGATGCCCTGAAACAGGCGCCCCCTGAACAGTGAAGAACGCAGGAAATATTCATTCGGGTAACAGTCACTGATCGTCGAGTTCGGTGCGGACTGATTACAGGGGAGGGGTTTGGTGATGCTGCCAATGGCAGACGGGTGCGCGTAACGCACCAGAAACACGTCGCCTCTTACATAGGGCGTGGCGCCGGCATCCTTGATGCAACTGTAGTCGTTGCCGGTATCCGATGGCTTTTCAGAGCCGGTAAGATCCATGCCGTAAACGCCACGGCCCAGCATGCGTGACCAGTCGGATGGGCCGGAAGATGTGTCGGTGCATGCTTCTGCGGCTGCAAGATTGACGCCCTGTGTGCCGGTGATGGTGCTGATGTCGGCATTACCGCCCCAGTAACTGGCGCGCCGCAGGTCCGAGATAACGACATCCATGGCATAGCGCCCGTTCTCCTGGATGCGTCCGAGGCTGTTTTGTATGACAAAGCTTTTTTTCGAGCTGAGAAAGATCTGCCCGATACCGGCCAGCAGGATGAGTGTGATTACCAGGGCTACCATAAGTTCTACCATACTGAAGCCACGGCAGCGGTAGTGTGATCGGGTTGTGTATTTTTGTGTACGCATAGTTATTCCGAGAAAATCAGTCGAAAGCAGCGGAGATCATCACTGTCCAGCGGCGGACAATTCAGGCCTGCCGCGCCGGTGCGGTTTTCGTCCCAGCGAACAGTGATGGTGTGAGTGAGTGGCGGGCCGGCATCCTGGGTGATGTCCGCCAGTCCTCCGGGCAGTGCTGCCACGGCGTTTTTCCACTGGCTGAGATCATAAGTGGCCAGCTGTGTAGTGGTGCAGTCAGTTGATGTGCAATCAGTAGGCGTACCGGTTATCGGGCTGGAGTCGATGACATAATCGCCATCGGTGATGCCCTGCGGGTTGGCACGCATGCGGTCGGTTACGTCATAGGCCAGCATGGTAGATGAGGTGCGCATGCTTGCCATTTCGTTGGATCGCAGGCCGATTGTTTGCAGGGCGGCCAGCCCCAGCAGTCCGATAGACAGGATCAGCAAGGCAATCAGCACTTCCAGCAGGGTAAAACCTTGCTGTTTGTTCCTGGTATGTCCGGCTTTGTGCATCACGATGGCGGGTGTCCTTTTTATGGGGTACATGCTTGTTCGGTCACGTTAGTGTGGCCCTGCAGGGTAATGGTGATGTCGCGTTCCTGTTTGTGGTCACAATCATCTGCTTTTAGCGTGAGGGTGATCGGCCCGTTGGAGGTCTGCCCGGTCGGCAGAAAACGGATGTCGCTGCTGTTAGCGGTCAGGGTGCTGCGTGCCGGTCCGGCGACGGTGTTTATCAGGCAGTCTTCGGTTTCCAGGCAGGTAGTGCCACTGGTTGCGGTTGCGGTCACGGTGTTAATGGCACCATCACGATTCAAGTCAGAGAAAACGATCCAGCCGGTAGACCAGTCGTTGCTGCCGGAACAGCCATCCAGATCCGCGTTGGCCGCACACAGGGTAGTGCCGGCACCGCGTTTGACCGCTTCATTGCGGGCCATCTGGGTACTGACCACGAAACTGTTGGCCTGTCCTGTCACCCGGTTGTTCTTTATGAACTGCATAAAACTGGGAATAGCGGTTGCGAGCAGGATGCTGACGACCACAATCGTGATCAGCAACTCAACCAGGGTGAATCCGTTTTGTCTTTCCATATACATAGTTCTACAAACCTCGCTCATCTGTGTCATCCGCTATAAGATAAGCGGTTAATTTAACCCGATAGGCGGGTTCAGTCGCGCATTTTGCCTGCGGCAACCGTCGCCGGCGTCAACATTGTGAAAAGCGACTGATTATAAAGGATATATGTTCAGCTCTAGCTATCGGCTGGATGCATGCGTTCTTGATGGTGGCCGGGTGACCGCCGTCGCAAACTGGCAGTAAAAACGGAAGCAATGGCATGGCGGGAAACACGACCAGTTTTGACTGCATTGTGGTGGGGGCGGGATTACTGGGCATGTTGTCCGCGCGGGCCCTGCAGGCAGCGGGGATGTCTGTTGCCCTGCTGGACCGGGGTGAGGCGGGAAGGGAGGCCTCCTGGGCTGGCGGTGGCATACTGTCACCGCTTATCCCCTGGCAGTATGCGGATGCGATATCCGAACTGGTGGTCTGGAGCCAGCGCTACTATCCGGGGCTGGTCAAAGAGCTGCTGGAGCAGACTGGCGTTGATGCTGAATGGGTGCAGTCCGGTGTCCTGTTTCTGGATACCCCACTGGAGCGTCGCATCAGCGATTGGGCAGCCAGGTATCAGACGCGCGTTCAGGTCGTCGACCAGCAACAGACACGTCAGCTGGATCCGGAGGTCGCGCAGACTGCGGTGACCAGTCTGCTGTTGCCCGATGTGGCACAGATCCGCAATCCCCTGCTTTGTACAGCATTGTCCAGGTCAATACAGTTGCAGGGTATTGATCTGCGCGAGCATACCGAAGTTACCGGTCTCTCCATCAAGTCGAACAGCATTCGGGGTGTAAAAACCAGTCAGGGAGAATTGACCGCGGACCGCGTGGTAATAGCCGGTGGCGCATGGAGTTCCCTGATTATGCGGCAGGCCGGGCTGGAACTGGCGGTGGAGCCGGTCCTCGGACAGATGATCATGTTTGAAGCGCGCCCCGGTTTGCTGCGCCACATCACCATGTACGGTGACTATTATCTGATTCCACGTCAGAACGGTTTGGTACTGGCAGGCAGCACACTGGAGTACACCGGCTATACCAAGAAAACCACACAGGTAGCACGGGAAGTGCTGGCAGAAAAGGCGGTAAAACTTGTGCCTGCCCTGTCTGAATACAAGATCATTAAACACTGGGCAGGCTTGCGACCCGGCACCACAGACGGTATCCCGTTTATCGGGGAGCACCCGCAGATCAGCGGTTTGTACATGAATACCGGCCATTTCCGTAATGGCGTGGTCATGGCGCCGGCCTCGGCGCAGCTGTTAGTGGATGGCATGCTCGGGCGGGAAAGTTTCACCCCGTTCACACCTTATACGCTTTGATGTTGGTGAGCGAGAGTGGCGTGCCCGGCTTGCTGCCTGGCAGGTTTTGAATAGACGAAACCAATCTGGCAGGCTTATAATTAGACTAATGGAAAATGCCCATGGAGGGTCCATACGTATTATAAGGTTATTTATGGAAAATCAAACAGATAGTCAAGTAAGCAGCAAGCAAGATGTTGCCCGTTTGTTACGCGAACACGGGATACTGCCAACGCAGCAGCGTTTAATGATTGCGCGGGTATTGTTCGAGAGCCGGCAGCATTATTCCGCTGACCAGGTAATGACATCCGTGAACGAGGGCCGTGACCGGGTATCGAAGGCGACGGTCTATAACACCCTGGGGCTGTTTGCACGCAATGGTCTGGTGCGCGAGGTTATTGTTGACCCCACACGCGTGTTCTATGACCCCAATACTTCCAACCACCATCATTTTTATAATGTCGATACCGGTGAACTGATTGATATCGACTCGACTGATCTGCAGATCAACGATTTACCGAAGCTGCCGGATGGCACGGTTGCTGAAGGCGTGGATGTGATTATTCGTCTGCGCAGCGAGGAAGCTGTTAACTGACCACGTAGCAAATTTCTCCTCCCTGCTTTATAGTCTCTCACCGCAGAGCCGGAGTAGCTCAGTCGGTAGAGCAGCTCACTCGTAATGAGAAGGTCGGGGGTTCAATTCCTCTCTCCGGCACCAGTATAAAAAAAGCCCGCAACAGCTGCGGGCTTTTTTGTGTGTGATGTGTGCTGTTATCAGGGATAGCAGCTTGAGATATTACCCGCGATCATTC
>DAOVVG010000116.1 GCA_030632175.1 Gammaproteobacteria bacterium | reverse complement strand
GCATATCAATCCCGCCAGACTGGTTCCCCGCGTATTCGGACTGAGTGCGGTTCTTTTTATTGGTGAATGGGTATTACTCGACTATCAACCGGGGATCGCATCTATCGTTTTGTACCTGCACATGGCCGTTTTTGGTGCCATCCTGATCAGCGGTTTCTGGTCGATTATCAATGAACGTTTTGACCCGCACTCTGCCAAGCAACGGGTCGCACGCATAGCCGCCGCAGCCGCGCTCGGCGGCGTGATCGGGGGTGTACTGGCTTCCGAAGTCGCAAAGTCCATGGATGTACGTGCCGTGCTGCTGTTCCTCAGCGGCCTGCATTTCATCTGCATGATAACGGTCCGCTGTATCGGTGCGCCGACGCGCACAATGCCGATCGACAATGCGGTGAGAACACGATCTGCCTTCACTGTTATTTCCCAGACACATTACCTGCAGTGGATGGCTGCACTGATGGTACTGGTAGCCATTATGGCGGCACTTGTCGACTACGCATTCAAGTCAGAGGCAGCAGCACATTTTAAGGACAGCGAATCCCTGGTCGCTTTTTTCGGCTCCTTCTATGCAGCTATAGGTGTGCTTGGATTTTTTCTGCAAAGCTTGCTGGGACGTCGCATTTTGCAACGTTTCGGTATCGGCATGACCATAGCGATAATGCCGTTCACGATTGCCGTTTTCGGCGTCATAGGTGTGGCTTTTACCCACCTGTGGACGATGGTTACGCTCCGTGGCAGTCAGGCCATCTTTACCAACTCCTTCTTCCGTTCTGCATTTGAACTCCTCTATACCCCGCTACCGCCACACAAGAAGCGCCCCACGAAAACCATTATCGATGTCGCCAGCGACCGGCTGGGCGATCTCATTGGCAGTGGACTGCTGCTACTGCTCCTGTTTATCGCCCCCGAACTGCCAACCGCTGTTGTTGCAACCTGCGCGGTCATTGTTGCCGCGCTTGCATTGTATGTTGTCGTACGCCTGAATCGTGGTTATATCAACCAGCTGGCAAGAAGCCTGCGTAAAGGTGTAGTGCGCATTGATGAAGAAGACATTGTTGATGCCACCACGCAGGAAATCCTGGCAGAGGTCAGCGCCTGTTCAGAGCGTGAATTCCTGCAGTCCAAAATCGCTGCGCTGGCGCACCCTGATGACCAGGAAGATACAAATGAAGATGCAAGCATTACGGGTGAAGCAAGCCGGATGGCTCTCATTGTCAGCGACCTGACTTCAGGCGATACCGGCCGCATACGCCGTGCACTGGGAAGTCCTGATCTGGATGTCAGTGTGGCGCACTACATGATCCCGCTGCTGGCAAATAATGAAGTCACCCTGGAAGCACGTTCAGAACTGCGCTGGCTGGTTACCCGTATACCGGGACAACTGACCGATGCACTGCTTAACCCTGACATGCCACTACTTGTACGCCAGCGCCTGCCCGGGGTACTGGAAGCCAGTCACAGTCCGAGGTCAATCGCAGGCCTGTTGCTCGGGATGGTGGACGAAACCTTCAACGTTCGCTATAGCTGCGCCCGGGTACTGGCGCGGATGCGACACAGGAACCCGCATCTTGTCATTCCCAGGCAGCAGGTCTATGAGGCCATCAGCAATGAGTTGAAAGTCAGCCCGGAGGAGTGGGAAGGCCGGGACATGGAATTAAAAATGGATTATGCCAGTGACGAGGAAGATGTAAATCCGCAATTCAACCGCGGACTGGAGCATGTATTCACCTTGCTGACCCTGACACTTGATCCGGATGCTGTGCATTTATCAATGCAGGCAGCATTCAGCAAGGATTTAAACCTGCGCGGTACAGCCCTTGAGTACCTTGAAAACGTTTTGCCAGGCTACCTGTACAACGAACTGCTGACGCACCTCGGTGAAGACCCGCAAAGTGGCAGAAGCACCCGGACCCTGGGTGACATCGTCAATGAACTCAAGTCTGTGGTACGTACCAGGAAAAATCCTGGTATACATCAGGGTGGGTGAAGGCGCGCAGCGGCGTACCCGTCAGGCACAATGCTTCATCCCGACAGGTACGCTTTGCTTTACCTGTCCTACATTACTTTTTCTGCTGTCGGTGGCTGGCTCAACATTGGTTCAGTCTGCACTTTTACCGGTGGATGTGCCTTTTCAATCATTCTGTGTATACGCATACCAAACGTCTGGTGCTCTACGGCAGAATTCACTCTTAACACGTTGGAAATCAGCCCGGCAATATAGTCCAGTTGATAGCCGTCACTGGTGTTTTCAATAATGGCCAGTGAATTCATGTAGTTCTTTTTGTTACCCATGTACTTGCCGCACTTGAAACCTTCTTCTTCCACACAGCTGTAGAGGGAGCCGGACTTGAAATAGACAGCAGAATCCCTGAGCGCCGGCGCAGACGCATAGCGGATCCTGCGTTCCGTCATATAGAGCAGACGCTTGAACTCACGACTGGAGAATTCATCAACCAGTCGGCCCTGTTCCATGCGCAGGGTCAGCTTGACCAGCTCCCGTGCGGTGCCATAGCTGTTTCCACCGCCGGCAACTTTCTTTTTACCCGTGTGCGTAAAAAAACTGCCTTGCCTGACCTTGGTAATATCCAGACCGTTACGAGTGATGGGGTCAAAGAAGGTACGCTGAAACAGTTCGGTCAATTCCTTCTTTGGTGTCTCATTGAAAAAACGCTGAATCTCTGCCTCTGACGGCGGGTAACTCTTGCCGTACTGCTTTAACAACATGGCTTCACGCATGGTCATGGCAGCAGCGGAATTGGAACTCACAGACAATGTCCAGTCCAGATATTCCCACAGTGAACCTTTCTCACCGACCGGCATGGTGCGTCGTACCAGTGTCCTGGTCTCGACGTTAAAAACACGGATTTTATGATGGTCCGATATACTGAAATCGTCAGCCGTCACAACAGTGTTTTTCAGAATCTCACGGCGTTTATCCAGGTTATCCGGCCAGGCATCGGCCAGCGCCTGGAACAGTCCCAGCGCCACGATGATCTTGCCAACACTGCCGGTGTTCTGCCGGTAATCACCACGGTGCTCACCGTAAACCGGATGCGCCGGGTCGCTGATATCAAGCACAGCGATACCGTAGTTATCTGCACTGCTGCCAAGCATTTTCACAAGCTGCTTGCTGAAAGCCGGATCAGGCGTCGGCAGATCCATGTGCGGATAGTTAAGCAGACGCAGATCCACTTCCCTGGTAGAAAGCAGGGCGCCTGCCGGCTGTTTACGACCGGGGACAACCCCTTCATTTGCAAGCCTGGCACCCTCCACCCGGCGAATACCCGTATCCCGGTAGCCATCCAGTGGATAGGCACCCGCCAGTGTGGGCAATAACAGTGTCACAAGAAAAAAAGCAGAAAGTCTGTTCATTTTGGAACCTCTTGCATGTTGACCGGGTTGCCCATATTCCCCTGGAGAGACTGGTCCATTTTATTCAGGTAGCTGCTGCCGCGTGCATGCCGGCTTTCCAGAAAGGGGCGTAACTGGAACAAATGCAGCTTGCCGTCCAGAAACCCGAATTCGATATCGGCCGGTGCAGGATTGCCGTCATCATCCGTGATGGGGGGAAACTTGTCGGGTAATTCTTTCGCAAAGGTAATCAGTTGCCTGATTTCGTCCGGTTGCAGCACGGTATCACTGCCACTGACCGGCAACTTGTCAACGCCACCGGCAGGATTCGGGTTGCGCCGCCAGGGCGCGGTCGCCATCGCCAGCACACGCACCGAACCGTCGCGGGTATCGATGCGTATGGATTCGGCAGACTGGCCGTCAACCGCACCACCAACACCTTCATTGATGGCAACAGACAGGACTGCCTTGTCACCGCTATCAATATCCTGCGTCACCATCACCCCTGACTTGTCATTGGGGACCGAGCGCAGCAGCAGCACGGCAGGATAGACATGTTCCGGCTTGCCCATGTGCGACTGGCGCCAGGCAAAGGCGCGCGCCGTGAAAGGCGAGGCCCAGACTTTCGGGATGTCATTAATCACATTGTCCACACCGACCACATTAGGCAGCGTTAAATTCAAACCGGCACCGGTAAACCCGGCCAGGTCCTCTACATTGGTATCGGAGCGTACAAATACGCCGTAGTTGTCGCCGGGACCAAAAGCCTGTGCCATGGTTTCCCGCAGTTGCCTGCGGAAATTATCGTCCAGCTTTGAATTTGCAATCAGGTTATAAAGTTCTTCCCGGAACCGGTTGGTATATTTGCGGCGTTCAGGTGAATCCACCGGCATGTTGTGAATATGACCATACTCACCAACCATCCATTCAAATACGGTCTTTCCACTGCTCTTGTAGGGCTTGTCGAGTACCGTTGCCTTGAAGACGCCAAACGGAATGGCGACACCTTCTGCGACAGCCCCCGGATAATGGTGACGCAACTCACCGAGTTTCGCTGCCTTGGGACCCACGGTCTTGCCAGAATCACTCGCGCGCAGATTGTCCAGTAACAGGAATGACTTCACCGACAGGTCCAGTTTCTCCAGGTCCGGATTAATTTCCGCACCCTGGTTCTTGTTATCTTCGCCAAAGATGGCATCCCATTCAGGGCCATCACGGGTGAGTTCTACCAGCCCTGATGGACTGACAGCCATCACCACCTTTTCTCCATCATGTTTTTGCAGGGTAGAAAGCAACCCTTCATCGACACCGACATTGGGAATACCGAGATTACGAGCCAGTAATTGCACATGTGACAGTGGATTGCCTTCTCCTGCCGTCATGATACCGGCCACCGGCGGCAGCTCTGATACGGTTTCCGGCAGCAGGTAAATACCGTGAGGGTCAAAGTCGGCGATATTGCCGAAATCCGGGCTGGCATGCAGTACGCCCCGGGCCAGTCCCGGGTTCAGCGCCCGAAAACCGACACCAATACTCTTGTCAAACAACTTGTATTGCACGCCGGCAAGCCGGTTTGCATCCTGCAACAAATCGTCAAGTACCTGTGAATAAAACAGCAGGGGACTGCCACGCAGCTGGTCCTGGATAAACAGCAGTGCCTGCGGTTCAATCCCGGACAATTTCTGCATTGAATCGAAGAACTGAAAACGCAGACCCTGGGTACCCCAGCCTGGCACGCGGGCAAGATAACCCAGTGTCTTCATGTAATCGGCGAGTGAAACGCTGTTTGTCTCGATACCCGCAAGCGACTTTTGCAATTCCTTACGTCCCCGGGTATTGATCGCACCGGTACCATAAGCCGCGTCTACGGCCGCCCCCAGCCAGACAATATGCTGGTGCCGGCTGGCAGCGGCCAACTGCTCGCGCAGTTCTGCACTGGCGCTGAAATTTTCAGTTTCAACATTGAGACTCAGGTCGAGCACACGTAAACGTGCCGAGGCGTTTTTAATCCGGGGCAGCGCATCACGCAGTTCTGTCAACAGATGCGCGGTCACCTGGTAGCGGTTACTGGCAGAACCATCTTTTTCAAGATCTGATGCGGCCGTACGCAGAATCTCCTGCAACCACGGACCCGCGGTAAATACCCTGGCCGTTTCCCGCAACCTCTGCGGTAACGGTACACCCTGGTACACCTGGTCGATATCGCCAGCGAGGTCCTGATACTTTTCTTTCATGACCGGGTCGTCGACACCGGCTGCATAGTCACGCACCCGCTGGGCATCACCGGCATCCGGCGTGCCATGAATCTTGCCGCGAATGTCGTTGAAACCGGGATCCTGTTCAGACAGTGCAGCAGACACCTGTCTCACTTTTTGTACGGAAGCCGTGCTTTCCCCGTGACTCACCAGCACCGCGCCGATACGCAACGCCGGATAACGTGTACCAATCCACTCCGGCTTGTCACTCAGTGCCAGCAGCAACTTGCGGCCACCTGTGCGTTCATCTTCTTCCTGTATGGCGCCCCGGTAGAACAGGGCGCGTCGAAATATCCAGCCATCGTCAGCAGCAATAAGGTATTTTTCTATCAGTAATTGATTGTAGCCATCAAGAAAACCGGATTGCGCGAGCTGTACTTCCGGATCGTAGCCCGCCAGCAAATTGGCAATTTTGTAGCCCTGATCACGGAGCGTCAGTGTTTGTTCACTCCATGCGCCGTGTTGATAACCACCGCCATGATCAACACACGCGTATGCCTTTGGAGGAAAAACCGAACCGTCATTACAATACCAGCGCAGTTCCTTGAAAGGCCCGCGCGGCCTGGTCTTCATGGCTTCAATCCATTGTTGATATTCAGGATTACTCGCGGCTGTCGGGGAATCGCTGGCCGAGGCAGAAAAACTTATGCAGATCAGAATAAACAGAAAACGAACCGGCATCGAAATCTCCTGGGTAAAGAGTTATATCTTGATTAGTTCCTGTGGGTGCAGGTTAGCAGATAATCGGCCAGCCTACAGTAGAAGGACATCTCTAATCTGTCGTCTATATTCAAGGCAGTACGGGGGATGGCGGCTTTTTTCGTGATTTCCCTAGAAGGTATATGTGGCCGGACTTATCGGCCGCAGGCGAAAACGGAGTACCCGACCGGTGGCATCCTGCAGAATCAGCTCGGACTGGTTTCTGATAAAGGTATATTGTGTAACGGTACCGGTCCGCGGGCTATACAGGTTCACAATATTGTTTTCGAGACGGATTGCACCGCTTATGCCGGATTGAACATTCTGCAAGCGAAACCGGTTACCGCGTATTTCAAGAACTTCGCCGGCAGTGCCATACCAACGTCCATCCAGTAACGAAATCTGCGGGGGAGGATAACCACTGTAGCGTCCTCCATATCCACGATTCGCATAAGGATTACTGGCGTAGGACGGGTAGGCATTGGTGAAGGGATTTGACCCGCTACTAAACGGGGATGACCATGGGCTCGCGCCATACATCGGCATACTGTTCATACCTGACCAGGGCGACGTTCCCGGCATACCCCCAAAACCGGTAACCGGATTCATCCCGTACATACCGCTCATCATTGGCAGGGTGGTCATGCCAAGACCGAGGGAGTTCCCCGACCCCCATCCCATATCATTATTACTATTATTATTACCCAACATGGAGTCGGACATTACATTCATCATCACCAGCATCATACGAAACATCGCACTGAATATATCGCCATAGGCATTCGCTGTTGAAGGTGCCGGCACAGACAACACGACAACCAAAGCGAGAATGACCTGTTTTTTCTTCAAATACGTCATCAGTGATAATTGCTCAGGCTTGCTATACCCTTGAGTTTAGGTGAAAAATCAAACAACATAATGATAATACTATATATGGTGATCCACCACCCGAAATATACAATATATAGGCCTCCTGCAAGCATCAACCATTCCTGACGGTTTGCAAAGCCACCCAATAAATAACGCAACGAATTTAACTGTCATGGCAAACCAGACGTCTTGCGCCCCAAAAGCCGGG
>DAOVVG010000021.1 GCA_030632175.1 Gammaproteobacteria bacterium | reverse complement strand
GCGGTATGCGGAAACATATCCATGACACCGGCAGCAAGTAACCGATAGCCTTTCTCGTTGACCAGTATGCCGGCATCGCGTGCCAGCGAACCGGGGTGACAGGAAACGTAGACGATCCGTCCGGGTCGAATATTACCCAGCATATCGAGCACTTCAGCCGCACCGCTGCGCGGCGGGTCCAGCAATACCTTGCTATAATCACCCCCCGCCCACGGCGCCTCGACATGATCGTCAACAAGGTTGGCGGTATGAAAGGTGGCATTTTCAATACTGTTAAGAACAGCGTTGTCACGCGCGCGATTCACCAGACCCGCCTCCCCTTCCACGCCAACGACTAGGCCCGCCTGCCGTGCCATGGGCAAGGTAAAGTTACCGAGCCCACAAAACAGATCCAGCACCCTGTCTGATTTATCCAGCGCCAGCAACTCCAGCACACGCGCAATCATTTGCTCGTTAATACCGGTATTAATCTGGGTAAAATCTGTTGGCCGGAACTGTATTTCGATACCCTGTGCGGGGAGCTTGTAAGAGAGGATATTTTTTCCCGGCAATAAAGGCTGCACACTGTCCGCTCCACCGGGTTGCAGATAGATCTGGAACTGATGGTCTGCGGCGAACTGCTCCAGCTTTATAACATCGCCGCTACTCAGCGGGTCCAGATGCCGAAATACCAGCGCCGTGGTTCCCTCGGCAACCGCCACTTCAATCTGTGGAATACGCGCTTTCGCATCCAGCTGTTCAATCAGCCCCGCCAACACCGGAAACTTTTCGCCAACCGAAGGGTGCAGGACTTCACAGCGTGTCAGGTCCGCGACATAGGGACTGCGTTTTTCACGAAAACCGACCAGCACCTTGCCTTTCTTGATGACATCCTTGGCACCCAGCCGTGCTTTCGTCCGGTACCCCCAGATCTGTCCGGTGAGTGGTGGCAACACCGCTTGCGGCTCAACCTTGCCAATATGCCCGAGATTATCCAGCAGCACCTGCTGCTTGGCCCTTATCTGGGCACCCGCTTCCATATGTTGCAGACTACAGCCGCCACAGAGACCAAAGTGTGGACACTTCGGTTCCACCCGGTCCGGCGATGCCTGCTGCACTTCCGTGACCCGACCCTCATCGAATTTTTTACGTGAAGTCAGGTATTCAAAACTGACCACCTCGCCCGGCAAGGCACCGTCAATAAAAACCGCCTTGCCGTCCAGGTGCGTGACGCCGCGACCATCATGGCCCAGCGATTCGATAGTGACACCGCTTACCGGTTCCGGAAGGCGTTTTCTCCGGGTGCGTTTACTCATTCACCCGTCCTCAACAGGCATCCGGTTTTGTCATGCGCAGACAACTTCAGGTGGCCTGCCAGTTGTCCAGAAACTCGGTGAGGTGCGGTTTGTCTTCCTGGGCCAGCACAGTGCGTACCTGTTCACAAACACGCCGGTACTCATCAGCATTGATACGCCCGCGAATCAATTCGAATCGCTGGTAAACAAGATAGGTATTGAGCACATCCGACTCACAATAGTTACGAATGCCCTCTATATTACCGTCCTGAAAACTGTCCCATACCTTGCTGCCGTCCATGCCCATTTTTCCCGGGAAGCCCAGCATTGTCGAAATATCATCCAGCCGTGCTACAGCACGTGGCTGGTAGCCGGCGAGCACATCCATGACATCGGTATGTCGTTCATGAAACCGGCTCATATAATTATTCCACTTGAAGTCCCTGTTGTCGTTGCCGGTATCCCAGTAACGTGGCGCAGAAATCCCGTGCAGCAGGCTGCGGTAATGTATCACCGGCAGATCAAATCCCGAGCCGTTCCAGGACACCAGCGTCGGTGTAAAGCGGTCTATGCCATCGAAGAATCGTTGCAACAACTCTGACTCCGGCGAATCCGAATCACCCAGCGTCCACACCTTGAACTTGTCCGGCGTGCGCAACACGACAGAGATGGCCACGATACGATGCAAATGGTGACGCAGGAATTCAGAGCCACCACTCTCTGCGGCACGTTTGTGAAACATCACCCTGGCGACATTCTTGTCGTCCAGCTCATCAAGCCCGTACAAACGGCGGCCAGACGCCACGTCGGGAACCGTCTCTATATCAAATACGAAGATGTTCATTTAGTACCCCTTCAAGGTGTACCAAGCCTATTTCTGGACCCAGGCGCCCTGCGTGTTCATGTACCACCAGCCGGCCGGCGCGTTACTGACCCAGCGTTTTGCAAAGGTGTTACGAATCTCGGGCTCCCATTCAGGGTGGCCGTTGGCACTGGCGATTTCCCTGTACAAGGCGCTACGGTCATCGTTCTCTTTTGAGAGGAGGCTCTTAACGGCGTTCCTGTCCTTCAGCGGCACCACTTTCTGATCACGCAGTGTGACCTCGCCATCACGCGTCATGCCGATCGCACCGGATGTATAGTACGGCGCCAGCTGCCTGTGGCGTTTTTCCATGCTGGCTTTCAATTGCTGGATAGCCGGTGTGTTCACGGAGATATCCGCATTGGCATGTGCCGGGCTGATAAACCAGTCCAGCAGGACATCCCCTGAGAACGACGTCTCGTTGTACTGCAATCGTGACTGCGGCTCGACCGGCGCGGCCGTCTCGCCCGGCTGCTCACCGTAGACATCCTGGATAATGCGGTCTGCCGCCTTTTGCGCAGCTTCTGCCGGAAAATAGACATTGATCGTGACGCACGCCGCAACAAACAGCAGCAGGGTCATTGCTACAGGTATCCGTATTATTTTCATCACTCGGCCTCTCTTTTCCATGAATCTCGGGGATCGCGCGTTGCAACGTGGCAACCCGCGAAAGGGTAACACGGACGTTGACAGGGTTTCACTCCACACGCACGTCCTGTTGAGCGGTTACCGCCACAATCTGTGCAATCAGGGTGTCCCAGTTCACACGATCGGCATAACCAATCACATCCAGCCGCGGTGGAAACAGCCGTCCCTTGACAAGATAATAACCATTCGGCGCCGGTGCAACGCCACCCATATCACAAATACCCTTTTCCAGGCGACAGCGGATGCCGAGGCGGTCATACGGGAAATCTTCAAAGAAACGCAGAAAACTGCGTGACAGTGCACCGCCCACGCCACCACCACCGATACTGGAGATATTATCCACGGCCTTCTGGCTGATCCGGTGTCGTGAGCGATCGTCTTCGGGCGTAGCAAATACGGCATCGAAGGCCACTGGTCGCCACGATTCCATACGCAAGCCGTCAATCCTGCCATCAAGACGGCCTTCAATCCTGCCGAACGAGAATGTCCGGGTAAGCGTCTCGAGATCAATATTATCGGCACGTGCGTCCACTTGCAGTCGCGGCACCAGACCAAACGGCTGTTCCAGTGTCAGGTTGCGCAAGGTCACTTCACCCTCGAAGGCGCGCATCAGCAAAACACCACCGACCTCAAGGTTGCCGTTATCATAGCGAACATCGGGTATTACCCCCGACAGTTTGCCCGACAGTTCCGTCCACCCTAATGCGAGACTCAATTGCGATAACGACACCGGTTCAAGCAGACCGTCAAACTGCCAGCGCAACGCGGCGTCCGCACCGAACTCCAGCTGGAAATCATCAAGCTGGAGAGCGCCATCCAGTACCGGAATTGCAACCGGTTGTGCCAGACGGACATAGTCACGGCCGGCATCAATCGCAAGGCGTGTGGCGCCCAGTGCCACCTGGAACACACTGCCACTGTCCCAGGCAATCTCGGAATGTGCGGGTATGGCAGTGTCGGACCAGCGCACCCGGCCATTCACTGTATGCAGCCCGAAGCGACCCTCGCGGTCATCCACTGAAAGATTAACCGGATCAAGGGATACGCGACTGAGCTTGCCCTGCTCCCAATGTAGCGTGCCGCTGAGTTCTCCAGCCGTGTCCAGATCAGCAAGCGCGAAATCGTACAGCCACGGCTGCAGATAGGTGTCATACAGAAACGGGAAATTTGCCTGCCGGACTTCAAGTTGCAGTTCCCGGATCGGCGCATCCGCCGCCAGGTTAAAAAGACCGTGACCCTCCAGTTGCACACTGCCGGGGTGACTGTACGTGAATGACCGCAGCAGCAGTTGTTGCTCTGCCGACAACCAGTCAAAACGGGCACTGACCTGCAGCGGTTGTGCTGGCATCTCTACATATACCGGGTCAACATACAACGCGCCCTGCCGGCCGGAGATATCCAGTGCCACGCGCATGCCAGCGGCGATCGCTTGCGCGGCAACGTGCAAGGAGACGTCGAGGTTCTCGGCGGCAACACTGCCGGCAGCATCAGAAATTTCTTCGGCCAGCAGCCGCACCTCAACATCGGCCTCGCGCAACTGCAACGCCTCACCGTTCAGACGCGCAGTGACATCCAGTCGGGCGCTGCCCTCAACAACGGGGAGTACAATGCCGGCGGCAGCCAGTTGGCGGGTGACGTCTGGCAGTGACAACGCAGCACCCGTGGCGTCTATCTGCCAGTGTGTATTTGACAGCTTGGCCTTTAGCGCCAGTGTCCCGTCATGCACACGGATCCCCAGTAACTCGGTGTCAATCCGACCCGTGTCAAACTGGTAACGAAAGGCGACGCGGATATTTTGCCGCCCCAGCACACTTGATTGCGCCTTGAGCGTGCCCTGCGCGCAGTGTACCGCTGTTGTCGTAAACTGCGCACGCGCACATAACAGTGTGATGCCGGACAGCTCACCAAGACCCTCTGGTAGTTCAGCGCGTTGCGCCTGCAATACCAGTCCGGCATGCCGGTCATCCAGCCAGCTCAGTTGCAGAGTCACTGCGTACACCGACCAGCCTGCGCCTTCAAGCGTACCCAGCTTCAGGTGAACAAGGTCAACCGCAAAACCCGGCAGTACCGCCATGAACAGCAGGCCGGGTACCAGCAGTAACGCTGTTTTAACCCGGCGCATGGGGAACATCATTCAGGTAGCGAAGACTCCGGTGGAAAGGTAGCGGTCACCGCGGTCACAAACAATCGCCACGATGACGGCATTTTCTACCTGTGCCGACAGGGATAAGGCGGCCGCAACGGCACCACCGGATGAAATCCCCGCAAAAATACCCTCCCTTGCCGCCAGCGCAAGCGTTGTCTGCTCGGCCGTCTCCTGACTCACTTCTATGGTGCGGTCCACGCTTTTGGCATTGAAAATGGACGGCCGGTAGGCTTCCGGCCAACACCGGATTCCCGGGATAGCCGAACCTTCCGTCGGGGTGACTCCGACAATCTCGATATCCGGATTTTTCTCCTTCAGAAACCTGGATGTACCCATGATGGTACCGGTTGTTCCCATGGCGCTGACAAAGTGCGTGATGCTGCCGCCGGTGTCACGCCATATCTCGGGGCCGGTGCCTTCATAATGTGCACGGGGGTTATCCGGGTTGGAGAACTGGTCAAGCACCTTGCCCTCTCCACGTGCACCCATTTCATCCGCCAGGTCACGCGCGCCTTCCATGCCCTGTTCTTTGGTAACCAGAATAATCTCGGCACCAAAGGCCTTCATGACGGCACGCCGCTCAACACTCATGTGTTCCGGCATAATCAGCACCATGCGATAACCCTTCATGGCGGCCACCATCGCCAGCGCAATTCCGGTATTGCCGCTGGTGGCTTCTATCAGCGTATCCCCGGGCTTGATCTCTCCACGGTCTTCAGCGTGTCTGATCATGCTGAGTGCCGGGCGATCCTTCACCGACCCGGCCGGATTATTACCTTCCAGCTTGACCAGCACAGTATTACCGCCAGCACCCGGCAACCGCTGCAAACGCACCAGCGGTGTATTGCCTATGGTCGTTTCCAGAGTAGAAAAGTTCATAGCCTGTTATCCGTCAATATCACCGGCATACAGTATACCCAAGAACAGTAAAAATCAGACAGTAATAACCGTAAATGACCGACAGCCTGCTCGTAGCCGCAGGCGCCGCTATCGTTTAGCATGTTTGCTGCAATAAGAACGAAAAAATCATATGGCCAGACTCGTCCGGGAACAGAACACAATGAAGAATGACAGCCAATCACTACCACAGCGCCTGACCGCAGCCCTGACCCGCACCTCACAGCAACTGCTGAAACGCTTCAGGAACACCCCGGCACAGACAGGCAGAGCGGAGGGAAATACCGTCACCATCCCGGAATCGCAGGAAGACGAATTGTCCCCGGGCAGCGTCCGTCATTCATTTTCAAGCGAACTGTTTGCCGAGCTGCTGTCCGAATTGCCGGAGCATCAGGGGAAAATGTCACAGGCCTACCAGGCCGGTGATCTGAAAGGTCTCAGGAATTACGTACACCAGCTGCTCGGCGCTATTGTCTACTGTGACACGCCGGAACTGGAAAGTGCACTGCGCTCCCTTCACCGGGCCCTGGCAACCACAGACCCGGGTACCATTGACGCCTGTTACACCCGCGCCTTCAATACCATTAACAGCACGCTGACCTACAGCGGCTTTCGTGGCAGCAAGTGATACTGCCCGGGTGATTACCTGCCTCAGGCCTGCCAGTTATAGCGTAACCGTTCTTGCCTCACGCATCAGTCGCTTCATATCAGCAACGGCATGTGCCAGCCCGCTGAAAACGGCCCGTGCAATGATTGCATGGCCGATATTCAGTTCGCGAACATCGAGGATTTCAGCAATTTCGCGTACATTATGATAGTGCAGTCCATGACCGGCATTAACGGTTAACCCGGCAGCCACACCCTGGCGCACCGCCTTTCTGATTCGTTCAAGTTCAGCGGCCTCCTCCTTGCTGTCGGCCGCATCGGCAAAATGCCCGGTATGAATCTCGATGCAAGGCGCACCGGTTTCAGCCGCTGCCGCAATCTGTTGTGGATCGGCATCAATAAACAGGGACACGCGCACACCGGCTGCTTTCAAACGCTCACAAGCCGCACGTATGCGGGTCAACTGACCGGCAACATCCAGCCCACCCTCGGTCGTCAACTCTTCCCGCCGCTCAGGAACCAGACAGCAGTCTTCCGGGCAAACACGCTCCGCGAATGCAAGCATGTCATCGGTAACCGCCATTTCCAGGTTCATGCGTGTCTGCAGGGTATCCTTCAGCATCAGCACATCACGTTCCTGTATATGCCGCCGATCTTCACGCAAGTGCAGGGTGATACTGTCCGCCCCCGCCTGTTCTGCTTCAATTGCCGCCTGCACGGGATCCGGATAACGCGTACCGCGCGCCTGACGCAATGTCGCAACGTGATCGATATTTACACCCAGCAGCACTTCCATTTCATTTTCCTGCATTGTTAGCCGGTATTCTGTACCGGGTTGTTTGACGTGGCAGCCGTTCTGCTGGCAGTCGCAAACGAAGACAACTGGCGCAGCACTTCCCGTGTCCGCAACGGGCGCTCGCCCAGATAAAGAGCCAGTGCTGCACGCATCAATGTTTTCACCTCGCGACTGGCCTGCGGATCCTGCAGATCATCATGATGCAGTGCCAGCAAGCTGGCACCCTGCAGGAAAACCCCACCATCAGCGGCTCGCTGGCGTCTTACCGGCCCCTTCTCCATTCGGTATTCATAGAGATTTTCAGCAAGCACCGCTGCACCGCTGTCATATTCACAATCCAGTAGCAGGCCATAACCCAATGCCTGCAACAGGCGTTTCTCAAAGACACGCAGGGCCTGCTCCTCGGCGGCACCCAGCATCAGCAACGCATCTTCATAGGCGGCAAACAGCTCCGGATGCGGATCGTGACGGGTCAACAGCCGCATCAAAAGTTCGTTCAGGTAACAGGCACACAACACCTGGCGCCCCGGGAATACATCCATGCAACCGCGACTGTCAACACCTGTCAGGGTACCCAGTTCACCGCGCATATTCCATGACAGCATCAGGGGACGCAGCATTTGCAACTGATTCTGCCAGCGCCCTTTCGCAGACCGGGCGCCGCGCGCAATCAGTCCGACACGTCCGTATTCCCGGCTGAACACTTCCAGCAGCAGACTTGAATCACGATAAGGATAGTGATGCAGTATCCAGGCAGGTTCGAGCGAAACTCTTGTATGATGCGTCATATCAGACAGGCGTACAACAGACTATTCGTCATGAGTATAGCCGAGACTGTGCAGCGCCCGTTCATCATCTGCCCAGCCCTCCTTGACCTTCACCCAGAGTTTCAGATTGACCCTGCCGTCAATCAATACCTCGATGTCCTTGCGCGCTTCGGTACCCACTTCCTTGAGTACACGCCCCTGCTTGCCAATAACAATATACTTCTGGCTCTTGCGCTCTACCCAGATCAGCGCATGAATATGGGTAATGGCCGCATCACTTTTAAACTGCTCGATTTCAACGGTCAGGCCATAGGGCAGCTCTTTCCCGAGCTTGCGAAACAGCTTCTCCCTGACCAGTTCCGCTGCCAGAAAACGCACTGAACGATCAGTCACCTGGTCTTCCGGAAACAACGGCGGGGCCTGCGGCAACAGACGTTCTATGGCAGCCTCAAGTTCATCCACGTTATCGCCCTTGCTCGCGGATATCGGAATAATCTGCTCGAAGGAACGTTTTTCGGAAAGCACCTGCAATCCGGGCAACAACTCCTCCCTGTTGCCCAGTAAATCAATTTTATTCACCGCCAGGATAACGGGGCATGCAATCTGCCCGAGTTTTTTCAGCACCAGATCATCATCAGCTGTCCAGCGCAGTCCGTCTACCAGAAACACCACCACATCAACTTCCTGCAACACACTGCTTGCCGTGCGATTCATATGGCGGTTCATTGCACGACCACTGAAACCGTGAATACCGGGCGTATCTACGTAGATTAATTGCGCTGCCGCCTGCGACTTGATACCCAGCACCCGGTGACGGGTTGTCTGCGGGCGTCTTGAGGTAATACTGATTTTCTGACCAAGAATCCGGTTCAACAAGGTGGATTTTCCAACATTTGGCCGCCCGACAAGGGCGATATAGCCACAACGAAAATCACTCATGTCAGCCGGCATCCAGCCGGGACAGCATGTCTTGCGCCGCATTCTGCTCCGCATGACGCCGGTTGCCGCCCTCACCCCTGCCGGGCGACTCTATCCCGTCAACAACACATTCCACCTTGAAGAACTGCGCATGCGCTTCGCCACTTACTTCGATGACATTATATTCCGGCAGGGGCTTTTGGCGTGACTGCAAATATTCCTGGAGGCGCGTCTTCGCATCTTTCAGAAATGCCACATCAGAGAGTGAATCCAGCCGCTCGGCGAACAGGCCGAGAATACTGCGTTGGCAGACAGCAAATTCACTATCGAGAAAAATGGCCCCGATCAGGGCCTCAACCGTGTCTGACAGAATGGAGTCACGCTGATGGCCGCCGCTCTTGCGTTCCCCGCCACCCAGATTCAGATAGCGTCCGAGTTCAAGCAAATGTGCTATTTCTGCAAGTGACTCTCGCCGCACAAGGTTTGCGCGCAGACGACTGAGTTCGCCTTCCTTGTCCTCCGGATAACGTCGATACAGTTCCGCGGCTATAACACCGCCAAGGATAGCGTCACCGAGGAACTCCAGTCGTTCGTTATTGCGGCTACCGGCACTGCGATGTGTCAGTGCCTGCTTCAGCAGATTCTGGTCAGCAAAGGTATGACCAAGCGCCTCTTCCAGCTTGCCGAGTGATTGTCTCAAACCCGTTTGACTTTAACCTGCTTGTCAAAGACCATTACGACATACACGTTGGCAAACAGGTGAACCCGCGATTCGTATTCGGCCCTGACCAGGAAGGTCTGTCCAAAAGGTTTTATTTGCAGATCCTTCGGAGTAATGCTCTCCACATAACTGATTTCAAAACGGCGCTCTGCCGTTAGCCTTATCTGCCGGGGCGTATCAAAGCCGGATTCATTGGCCATCGTATCCAGGCTTGAGGCAATCTTGTAATACTCCATGTAGGCCGGCGACATCCTGAGCGTCAACAATACGAAAAACCCGATCAACGCCAGTATAATCAGCCAGCCAATCGTGGTTACACCTTTCTGTTGCTGCAGTGAACGCATAGTCTTCCCCTTGTGATTCTACTAGTGAATTTTCATGCCGATTCGGTCCCACTCGACACCGCCGTTTGCACCATCCCAGTTCATCCAGACACGAAATGCCTTACCCACCAGATTCGTCTCCGGCACTGTACCCCAGTAACGACTGTCATTGCTGTTATCCCGATTATCGCCCATCACAAAATATTCGTCTTCACCGACAATATACTGTCCTTCCAGGCCCGGGGTACGTGGCATAACGAGAATATCATGCTGCACATCGCCGAGCTGTTCCCGGCGCTCGCTGGCACCGGACATGGAAACACCGGATCCTACACCGATATAGACGCCTGCAGGCACCTGGCCGGCGGGTTCACCGTTAATGTATAGCACCTTATTGTAATAACCGACTTTATCCCCGGGCAAGCCGACAACACGTTTTATATAATCTACCGACGGATCCTTCGGATAGCGAAATACCACCACATCTCCGCGCGCCGGTTCACCGACCTCCACGACCTTCTTGTCCAGTACCGGCAAACGGATGCCGTAGGCAAACTTGTTGACCAGGATAAAGTCGCCCACCAGCAAGGTCGGCATCATGGAACCGGATGGTATCCGGAACGGTTCCACCAGAAAAGATCGCAACAGCAAGACGGCCAGGATGACCGGGAAGAATGACTTGCAATATTCTACCCAGGTGGACTCCTTGAGCGTTTTGACCACTGACTCCGAATCGTCACTGGCACCCGCATCGACCAGCGCGGCTGCCTTGCGGCGGCGGCCCGGCGCCAGAAAGGCTGCATCCATCGCCCACGCAATGCCGGTAAAAAAGGTCGCACCGACCAGTAATGCTGGAAAATCAAAATTCATTGTTACCTCGTTTGCTGTTTTTCTGGCTGTCTACCGGAAATGCCGGTCATTATAGGCAAGCACGGCATCTCATTCATCCACACGCAACACCGCCAGGAAAGCGGCCTGCGGTATCTCGACCTTGCCGAACTGCTTCATACGTTTCTTGCCGGCCTTCTGCTTCTCCAGCAACTTGCGCTTGCGGCTTATATCGCCGCCATAGCACTTTGCAGTCACATTCTTGCGCAGCGCCTTGACCGTGGTGCGCGCAATAATCTGTGCGCCAATGGCGGACTGGATGGCCACATCATACATCTGCCGGGGAATCAGCTCTTTCATTTTTACCGCCAGCGCCCGGCCACGTGTCTGCGAGATATCCCGGTGCACGATCAGAGACAGGGCATCCACCCGCTCCCCGTTGATCAGTACGTCCAGTTTCACCAGCGGTGCCGCCTGAAAGCGCAGAAAGTGGTAGTCGAAAGAGGCATAACCGCGGCTGACCGACTTGAGGCGATCAAAGAAATCCAGCACCACCTCACTCATCGGCAGTTCATAGTTCAGCGACACCTGGCTGCCAAGATACTGCATGTCCTTCTGCACGCCACGCTTTTCAATGCACAGCGTGATGACATTACCCAGATAATCCTGTGGCACCAGAATATTTGCACGGATAATCGGCTCCCGGATCTCCTCGATCTTGTTCACCGGTGGCAGACTGGCCGGATTATCAATCCGGATGATCTCGCCGCCGGTATCCAGCACCTCGTAGATCACCGTAGGCGCCGTGGTAATCAGGTCGAGATCATACTCTCGCTCCAGTCTTTCCTGCACAATTTCCATATGCAGCATGCCAAGAAAACCGCAACGAAAACCAAAACCCAGCGCTTCCGAGGTCTCCGGTTCATAGTGCAGCGCAGCATCGTTAAGCCGCAGCTTTTGCAAGGCATCGCGAAGATTTTCGTAGTCGTCCGAGCTAACCGGATAGAGCCCGGCAAACACATTGGGCTGCACCATTTTAAAGCCCGGCAGCGGTGCTTCGGCCGGTGCGTTTACCAGTGTCAGCGTATCACCGACCGGTGCGCCATCAATGTCCTTTATACCGGCCACCAGAAAGCCGACATCACCAGCCTGCAACATTTCGCACTCAACCGGTTTTGGCGTGAACTTGCCGAGCTTCTCAACCTGAAAATTACGACCGGTCGACATCACGCGAATCTTGTCACGACGTGACAGTCGCCCGTCGACGATGCGCACCAGTGAGACCACACCGACATAGTTATCAAACCAGGAATCAACAATCAGCACCTTGACAGGCGCATCGGCGTCACCACCCGGCGGCGGGATGCGCACAATCAGTTCTTCAAGAACGTCCTGAACACCCTCACCGGTTTTGGCACTGACAAGGATCGCATCTTCTGCATCCAGCCCGATAATTTCTTCAATCTCCTGCTTGACGCGCTCCGGGTCGGCCGCGGGCAGGTCTATCTTGTTCAGTACCGGCACCACCTCAAGATCCAGATCAATCGCGGTGTAGCAGTTCGCAACACTCTGCGCCTCCACACCCTGGGCGGCATCCACTATCAGCAAAGCCCCTTCACAAGCCGCCAGTGAACGCGACACTTCGTAAGAGAAATCCACATGACCGGGAGTATCAATCAGGTTTAATTCGTACACCTGGCCGGATCGCGCCTTATATTCAAGCGAGACACTCTGCGCCTTAATGGTAATACCACGCTCACGCTCCAGATCCATGGAATCGAGTACCTGGTTTTCCATTTCACGGTCACTCAAGCCACCACACAGCTGAATAAAACGGTCAGCCAGCGTGGATTTGCCGTGATCGATATGCGCAATAATCGAAAAATTGCGAACGTGCTGGATGTCTGTCATGAAGTGTCGTGCCGGGATCCTGGGCGCAGGGATCAGGTGTGCAAGTAATTTCAGGAAAGAATCGCCTTCAAGTGATTGATTCTTGTTAAGGTTTTTATTATACAGGAACCACCCGGCAAGTCACTTAATCCGGCAAAGAATCAGTGCTGATCGTGCAAATGTTCCCGCAGGCGCTGCTCCTCGAGGAAGTAGTAGCAAATCTCGACGTCATTGGCGACCAGCACCGGCACCCGCGTGGTATACAGGCGAACCAGTTCAGGGTCCGTATCGATATCCACGGTCTTCACTTCGAACCCGAGCTCCGGACGCAGGCGCTCCAGCGCCTGCGTCATTTCGGTACACAGATGGCAACCCTGCCGGACATAAACGGTCAGCTGTCGCACCTGTAAGTCCGTCGAACGCGGGATTAACTGTCAGCCGGCACCTTAACGGCAAGAAAGGTCGGGCTACCGTCACGTTGTACCAGTATTGCCACCGACTTTCCTCCCGGCAAGGCGCCGACCAGCTTCTGAAACTGATCGAGGTTCTCAATCTGCTTGCTGTCGAGAGTCAGGATGATATCGTCTTTGCGAATACCTGCCTGAGACGCCGGCCCCTCAATTACGCGCGTAACCAGCACTCCGCCCTGGATCTCCAGTGCCTCTTTCTGCTCATCGGTCAGATCAACGGCACTGAATCCGATCCGGTTGGTCTGCTCAACCACCTCGTCACTTGTGACCTTTGCCACAGACTTGTCATCCGGCAATTCGTCCAGTTTGACCTTGAGGGTCTTCTCACGGCCATTGCGGAAAACTGCCACCGGCATCTGCACACCCACTTTCGAACTGCCGACAATCGGCGGCAGAGCGGCGGAATTCTGGATTGCATTTTTATTAAACTCGACGATGACATCGCCGACCTTGATGCCGGCTTTTTTCGCAGGGCTGTCAGGCAAGACCTTTACCACCAACGCACCGCGCGGCTGCTTCATACCAAAGGACTCGGCCAGGTCCAGAGTCACATCCTGGATCAACACACCCAGCCAGCCACGCTTGACCCGGCCAGCCGTCTTTAACTGATCTGCAACGTCCATTGCCACCTCGACAGGAATGGCAAAAGACAGTCCCATGTAACCACCGGTACGGCTGTAGATCTGTGAGTTCACACCCACTACCTCGCCTTCCTGGTTAAACAGCGGCCCGCCCGAGTTGCCCGGGTTGATAGCGACATCTGTCTGGATAAACGGTACATAGTTTTCACGTGGCAGGCTGCGGCCCTTGGCACTGACAATGCCGGCAGTTGCAGAATGGTCAAAGCCAAACGGCGAACCAATAGCCAGCACCCACTCACCAACCTCCAGCTCGCTTGATTTGCCGATCTTGACAACCGGCAGTCCGGTCGCCTCTATCTTCAGCAGCGCCACATCACTGCGCTGGTCGACACCGATCACCTCGCCTTTCAGTTCGCGCCGGTCACTCAGACGCACGATGATCTCATCCGCATCCTTGACAACATGGTAATTGGTCATCACATAGCCGTCCTTGGAGATAATAAATCCGGACCCCAGAGACTTGGCATCACGGTAACTGGGTTCGCCGCTCTCATCATGTTCAAAGAAATACTTGAACAGCTCGCCGAACGGACTGTCCTCCGGGAATTCCGGCATCTCGAAACCCTCCGGCAGTTCCGGCATACCGGATTTGATTTTCTGTGTGGTACTGATATTGACAACAGCACTGCTGGTTTCCTTCACCAGGTCAACAAACCCGGGGAGATGGTTTGCCTGGGAAACCTGCATACACAACAATGAAAAACACGCCACCAGTGCATACAATGCGGTCTTGCGAACATTCAACATACCTGACTCTCCATCTGAATAATTAAGTAACTACACCACCGGCCAGTACCGGTGGCCTGATATCAATTAACTGCCTGGAATCTCGTAATGATTACCGGCTGCCACCGGCATATGCAATCGCAACACCACCGGCTGCCAGGCAGCATCTTTTTCTGTTTTTCGACTGAAACGTTTCAGCCAGAACAGTGCCGCTATAAAACCAGCCAGCGCACCGGCAACCGCCACCAGATCCGAGCCGGTTGCCAACATTTGCCGGCCTGCAAAATGTCCGGCCAACGCGCCGGCAAACAGGCCGGCCAGTGGTGCCGCGTAAACAGCCAGTGAGCCGCGCACCAGTCCTGATTCAGAAATACCCACCACCACTTCATCTCCAACGCGTGCATTGATGCGGTTCACGACCCGCAAGCGTGTGCGACGCTGGCCCAGCACCCTGGCAATCGCCGATGTACCGCAGCCCTTGCGAACTGCACAACTTCCACAAACGGAGGTACGCTCGCTTTCAATCCAGGCAAAATCACCTTCCACCGCAACCACCCGGCCGGATTCTTCAATCATGAGTCGGAGGCAGCTTGCTGAACAGACGCGGCAACCATCTGCACGGTTGCCGGCGGAACTTCACCGACAACTGTCACCTGGTAACCGTCGACAACGGCACCAAAGGCATTCATGGCACCCATGCTCGACAAACCAAGGAACGCCTCAGCCTCTGATTTCACTTTCTCGATGTAGACAGACAGGGTTGCGAGGCCGTCGCTGAACACCATGTGCTCGGCACTTACGCCCCCCCTGCGCATGCGCTTGCGCTGAAAATCAGTCATCTGAAAGCCGACCGGCAGGCGCTTTACAACCCAGCCGGGGCTGCCCTGTCTGGCAGCAGTATTCAGACTGCCATCACCCTGACGGGTCCAGTTATAGCCGTCACCGGTCAATGAAGGCTGCAAGGCAACCGCAGAAAGTTGGTCGCTGACATCCAGACGGGTAAACATAACCTGTTCGATAGCCACACCGTCCACGTCTGTCAGGTCGGATTTAAGCAACATGTAGTTGCCGGTATCAATCCAGAAACGGTAACCGTAACGAAATCTGTCTTTTGGCGTAATCGTGATGACGCGTGTCATGTGCCCGGCTATACGATCTTCGCCGAGTTCCTGCAAACGGTAATAGCGTGACAGCCTGTCCAGGTCATCGGGGACCACCGGAAAAGGTGGCCGGGGCCTGCTCTGACCGACGGTAACGGACTTGCTGTCAGCCATGATGCAGGTAACTGCCTTGTTATCGCGTAACACTTCACGGGGACTGCCCGTCAACGACACCAGACGTTCCTGTTCGCCCTGCTCACTGGCCTGGTGAACAATACGCATGGATTCAAGCTTGCCATCGTGCAGGTACACAAACGTACCATCGTAATTGAGTGACTGCAGCGCATTGGACATACCATCCAGCCACTGACGCGCATTCTCCTGGGCGAGGCTCTGCCCGGTGACAACCAGCAAGGCCGGCAACAGCCACTTCACGCAATTATTCCTTGTCATCTACGTTCATATCATGACCAACGAGACGCACATACGGCAGTATGCCCTGCATGCCACGATTCACCGCAAACTCATTGTGATTGACCAGGTATATATCGAGATTCTGTGCATCACCGGACACATTCGAGGAAGTATTGGCAAGCAATGGTGCGACATCCACCGGCGCCAGCTCATCAACCACCGGTGCCGTGGCCAGGGCCGGGGACACGGACGGGATTTCCTGGCGAACAGACTGCAATGACAACACGGCCACCACGGCGACAGAGGCCGCAACCGCGAGTCCCGCAACCGGCTTGAACAGACGGGCCAGTCGTGCGGACCGGGCCTGTACCGCCGGCTCATCCTGCAATGCCAGCTGGACGCCAATATTAAAATCAGGATTGATCTTGCGCGGCAAATGATTTTGCAGGGAATCGCTGATCAGCTGATAACGTGAAAGCCTGCTACGTAACGATGCATCTTCAGCCAGTCGCCTGCTTAGCAAAACCTGTTCGGTTTCAGCCAGTTCATTATCAACCAGCGCCGATATCTGTTCGTGTAGTTTCTCTTTCATAGTGGCAAGCTCACTAAATTTCAGTCCAGTAAAGGTTTCAAACGTGTGTCAATCGCATCTCGCGCCCTGAAAATCCTCGACCTTACCGTCCCGATCGGACACTCCATGGTCTGGGCAATTTCCTCATAACTGAGCCCTTCCAGCTCACGCAGTGTGATGGCGGTGCGCAAGTCATCCGGCAATGCGTCAATGGCCTCGGCAATAGCCGCCTGAATTTCATCCCTCATCAGCAGCCGTTCCGGCGTCCCATACTCCCTAAGACCGGATGCACCCTCATATTGTTCCGCATCCTGGGCATCAATATCACTGCGCGGCGGTCGTCGACCGCTGGCGACCAGGTAGTTCTTCGCGGTGTTAATCGCAATCCGGTAGAGCCAGGTATAAAACGCACTGTCACCCCGGAATCGGCCAATCGCGCGATACGCCTTGATAAAGGCCTCCTGCGCCACATCCCTGGCCTCATCGGTATCATGTACGTAGCGGTTCACCAACTGTATGATTTTATTCTGGTATTTAAGTACCAGAACATCAAATGCCTGTTTATCACCCCGTTGTACCTGCTCAACCAGTGCTTGATCAATACTTCGTTCGCCCATCCGGGCTGTCTCCCTTCAACCCGACACTCCCCCGATAGACGTTAGCCGCACGGAATAGTTCAGTGTTAATGTATGTAAATCAGATATTTCCTGTAGAAGCAACCGACGCGGCCATGGCCGGGACGTTACACTTCGCAATAGAACGATACCGCCTGGAAGCAACAGTACGTTAAACAACCGGACTGGTTTAAGATTTTACTAATACCCCTTCCTGACAGGACCCGTTAAGACGCTATGGTAGCCGCAAACAGTTTTGATGTCCTTATCATTGGCAGCGGTGCGGCCGGATTAAGTCTCGCGCTGCGCCTGCCCGCCCATGTGCGGGTCGCCGTCCTTGCCAAAAGCAACCTGGATGAAGGCTGCACCCTGTACGCACAGGGCGGCATTTCCGCCGTCACACAGGCACCGGATACCTTTGAGTCACACATCGCAGACACCCTCAACGTCGGCGCCAACCTGAACAACCCGGAGACTGTCCGCTTTACCATCGAGCGCGCGCCGGAGGCCATCCGCTGGCTGGTCGAACTCGGTGTACCCTTTACCCGCAGCAACAAAGACTTCCATCTGACGCGCGAGGGCGGTCATTCCACCCGCCGGGTACTGCATGCCGCCGATGCCACAGGCCGCGCCATGG
>DAOVVG010000115.1 GCA_030632175.1 Gammaproteobacteria bacterium | reverse complement strand
CCGGTTCCCAGTCCCTGTAATCTATGCTGGCAATCAGTGAGTGAGGTGCCTGGAACGGCAAGTTTCCACCCGTAACAGGTCGTTTAGCTGTCTCGAATATAAATAGATGAACAGGGGTTCCTATGGCCGAACTCGCAGTCCTGAAAGCCATTAGCGTGCTAATGTAGTTGGCACTTGTGTGCTCCGCGGGATACTGCTCACATTAGATGTAAACTACTAAACAATGAAAAACGAGAGTCTCCTATTTTGCAGGCAAAGCCTTCTTCTGATTGTGGTGCTGTGTCTCGGCATTCTCGCCGGGTACTATCTGTTGCGCAGCGCTGCAACCGACTCGGACGCGCCGGAGGTTGCCCGCCGGTATAAAGACAACCCGGATGACACTCTTACCCGACTGCAGCAGCGGCTCGCGCAAGCCGAGCAGGAGCGGGTATGGCTGGTCGAACGGGTCGTGGCGTTGGAGGCGGTGATCGGGAAGCTTGGGATGTATCCGGACACCGGAAACGGGGAACCGGCATCAGAAACAAATGTGGAAACAGAACCCCCCACACCGGCACAGACCTTCCGCACTAGCATCGAAGCCCTGATCGCAACCGGTATCCCGGCAGAGCAGGCGGCCTTGATTCAGGCGCGTCTCGACGAGTACGACCTGAAGAAGTTGCACATAAAGGATAGCGCCAGCCGCGAGGGCTGGCTCAAGACTGCCCGCTACAACAAGGAGCTGCGCCAGGCTCAAAACGCGTACCAGGAATTGCGCCCAGAGATCGGGGATGATGCCTACGAGCGCATGCTTTATGCTCTCGGGCGAAACAACCGGGTCGCCGTGCGCGACATCATGCAGAACTCGACCGCTGACCAGTATGGCCTGCGGGCCAACGACCGGGTCATTGAGTATGACGGCCAGCGTGTGTTCACCAGTCAAGAACTAAACGCACTGGTTACCCAGGGGGCTACCGGCGCACTGGTGCTGGTGCGGGTGCAACGGGATGAACAGCAACTCGATTTCTATCTCCCGAGCGGGCCGATCGGCATCAGGCTGGCACCCAGCCGGGAACTACCCTAGGATTTCTTACCGCCAGGAAAAAGGGGGGCAGACCACGGTTTTTGAAAGGGGCTTACCTGTCAGTAGCGAATGACCGCTTACAGACTGCGATTTCAACCGGTTGACGCAACACATGCATTAAATCGCTCCGCCGGCGTCTCGTATTCGAGCGTTAGGTGGCAAAACAGACCCAATAAATACAATGGAGTGTGTAGATGAAGATATCCAGGGAGCAACTAAGAAATGCTGCTGAAGAAGGGATCATTTCAATCGACCAGGTGGACGATCTTTTTAGCTATTTAAGACGTCAACCTGATACAGGTCCCTCCTTTAATTTCACAAATATTCTGTACTATTTTGGCGGTCTGGTCGCAATAGGGGCCATGACGCTCTTCATGAATTTAGGGTGGGAAGAGTTTGGCGGCTGGGGAATATTATATATCTCGATGGCCTATGCAGGTATCGGTTTAATTCTTGTCGGTAAATTTCAGCGTGCAGGACATGCAATTCCAGCTGGTATATGTGCAACCTTTGTTGTGGCGATAACACCACTTGCAATATATGGGTTCCAACAAGGCATGGGATGGTGGCCTGATGAAACAACCTACCATGAGTACCATGAATATATTAAATGGCATTGGATTTATTTGGAGTTCGGGACGCTGGTAGTGGGTACGATTATGGCGTGGATTTACAGCTATCCTTTCCTTGTAATGCCAGTTGCGGCCACGCTGTGGTACATGTCTATGGATATGGCCGTAATGTTGACTGGTGGGGAATATGATTATGAATTTCGTGCTTTTGTCTCAATGTGGTTTGGATTGCTAACAATATTTATTGCTTTCTGGGTAGATATTCGTTCCAGAAAATCCGGAGATTACGCGTTTTGGCTGTATATATTTGGCGTGATTGCCTTCTGGTGCGGTTTGTCGATGCAGCACTCGGACAGTGAGTTCTCTAAATTCATTTACTTCTTTATAAATATGGGGCTTATTGGAATCGGAGCAGTACTTGTCAGAAGAGTATTTGTCGTTTTCGGTGTACTTGGGTGCGCAGGATATTTTGAGCACCTTGCATCAACTATATTTGAAAATAGCTGGCTATTCCCGATAGCGTTAACGGTAATTGGATTATCAATTGTTTACCTTGGGGTTGTCTGGCAAAAGAATGAGGAAGTAATTACTAATAGAATAAGGGGAATATTGCCTGTTGCGTTGCAGGAGTTGCTTTCAGAAAGGACATCATAGTGGGCAGGCATCTAACAAGGCGCCCATGCCGATACAGTAAACTGCACGGCCTGGCTTAAACGTCAGATCGTGTTGTTACCAGTGCAGATAATATGAACTGGATTTTCACGTTCTTGTTGTACGCAATGTTGGGTTTACATAATGAATAAGCATGAAAAAATTAATTATGTTGAGTTCCCGTCGAAAGATATAGGGGCTACGAAAGAATTCTTTACCAACGTGTTCGGCTGGACTTTCCAGGATTACGGTCCCGAATATTCAGCGTTTTCCGATCAGGGTATTAATGGCGGCTTCTTTAAGTCAGCGTTGAATTCTTCATCGGTTAATGGCGCTGCGCTGGTGGTGTTCTACAGTAAAGATCTTGAGGAAACCCTGCATAAGGTTGAACAAGCCAGGGGGGTTGTTGTGAAACCGATATTCTCATTCCCGGGCGGACGTCGCTTTCATTTCACCGAGCCAAGCGGCAATGAGTTCGCGGTCTGGTCAGATCTGGACGCAAAGTAAACATCAGGGCGGGTTCTTCTCGTCCGGGTGTATGTAAAAATGAGGCGACGGCAGTAACTGCCGCCGCCTCACAAAACATCCCTGTTTGACTGGCGTTACAGGGTAAACGCCCCGTTGTCATCCCTGTACAACGGATAGGAGGGCGATGTGGCTGGTTACTCCTTGCCTGCCGCAGGTGCGGGCATCTGATAAGCAGCAAACTCGGCGCGGTTCAGTTTTCCATCGGCATCTGCATCCAGCGTGCTCCACTGTGCTGAAATGTCTGGAAGCGCACCGGCTTCTGCGGCACTCAGGCCGTCGTCCTTATTGGCATCCAGCTCATTGAAAGCTATAGCGGCGCTGCTCTCTGCCAGTGCGGCGGTGCTGATAAGGGTGGTAAATACTGCGCTTAGTATGTGTTTTTTCATGTCTAACTCCTTTGTCGATTAATAATTTCCTGTTTGTTACGCAGAACGCTTGCTTGTTCTGGGTAGAGCAAGTGCCGTGCCAGATATAAAATAAACGGGGAATACAAGGTGATAGTGCGATGCCTTCGGAGTTCGATCTACAGGCGTGTCGTTCGCGGGCGACACAAAAACTGCTGAGCGTGTTTTAGGCGGTATATATAGTGTTTTCTATTGTCTCAAGATGGTGACAATGTGGATTGGGGGTGGGGTGTTACTCTGCAAGTATATGAACGGGTTGAGGAATGGTATGTGATTTAAAATGGCGTGGCAGTATTGTGTAAGCGTGCTTTTACGAACAGGGGTTTTCGCGGATTTGATCCGCGATCACGCGGCAGGTATCCAGGTTATTTCAGCAAAGGATGATCAGCCGGCAGCTGGCGTGATGCCCACAATGCCAGTTTATGTCGCATGTTCGGCAGGCTTTGTTGTCCGAGCGCGAGTGGCTGGATGACCTTGTCATGGACCAGCAGTTTGTAGATGTATTCGATTCTTTCGTTCTGCGTGTCGGTTGCTTCGAACTTAACCACGCCGCGTTTTTCACCGTATTCGGTGCCTGCGCGAATGGCTTCCTTGAGTAATTTGGCTTCGTTCTTGAGCTTCTTCATGTTGCTTGCTACCTCACATGGGTCAGTCCAGGGAAAACGCTTGCCTTGTGAACATACAGCTATTTCCGGTCGGTGTCAGTCCAGCTATCGCACTGGATCTGGTTCAGTATGTGGCTTGCAAAACCGGAACCGGCCTCGGCATAGATATTGTAGGCAGACTCGATACCCAGTGCTGTGAAATCGTCAACTTCATCAACATATTTCGCTGTCGCGGCTATGTGGCCGGAGAAATTATGCAGCTGAAGCTGCCTGACCACGGCCAGGTTGGATGTGTGATTCGGCATGGTGACCAGTACCAGTTCGATGGCGTTGTTTTCACGGTCGACGCGGTTGAAAAAATCCGGGTCTGTGGCATCTCCCTGGATGACCTGTCGACCCGCCCGGGTTTGTTGTTCAATGATGTCGCCGTCAAAATCAATGCCGATCAGGGCGTTGCCGCAGACAGACTTCAGATGGTCGTAGGCACCGCTGCCAACACGCCCCATGCCGATAATGACAACCTTCGCACCGGAAAGGCTGACCGGCTGGTCATCTTCCAGACGTTTTTTGGTTTCAAAGCGAACGAGAAACTTATGGAATCTGGTGAACAGGGTGTCTGCTTCCCGGTTTAGCGGTGCGGCGAGGATAAAGGAAAACGACAGGGCAACGGCTATCAGCACCAGCCAGTCATCTGCCAGCCAGCCATTGGCAACGGCAATGGCCCCGACAATCAGGCCGAACTCGCTGTAATTTGAAAGATGCAATGAGGTCAGGGTGGCGGTGCGTGAGCGGACCCTGAAGCGGGTTGCCAGCCAGAAGTACAGTGCTGTTTTAAAGGGCAGCACCGCCAGCAGTACCAGTGACGCCAGGATGATCGCCGGATCCGGCAGTCCGGTAAGACCGATGCCGAGAAAGAAGCCGATCAGGAACAGTTCCTTAAAGCCGAGCAGTGTCTTGGCCAGTTCATTGGTCTTGGGGTGTCCGGACAACATCAGGCCCAGCAATAGCGCACCCAGGTCGCCCTTGATGCCCACGGCTTCAAACAGGGCGGCGCCGCCCACTGCCAGTACAAAGCCTAACAGAATCAGCAGTTCGCCATGACCTGCGCGCTTCATCAGGTCGAAGAACAGTGGTCGTAGTGGAATCAGTAACAACAGGCCGATGGCCCAGGGTGTCGGCAGCTTGCCGGTAGAAATCGCCAGAAACAGCACGGCGGCGATATCCTGCATGATCAGGATGCCAATGGCGAGTTTGCCGTGACGCGATGCAATGTCGCCTTTTTCTTCAAGTACCTTGACGGCGAACACGGTGCTGGAAAAACTCAGTGCAAAACCGATCATGGCGGCGGTTGCGAAATCAATACCGGTAAACAGGGGCAGTGACAGTTGTGCCAGGCCAAGTGCCAGCAGGGTGTTGGCAAGTACGATCAGCAGCATATGGGTGCCGGCTACGCCCCATACTTCGGTTCTCAGTAACTGGCCCACATTCAGCTTCAGGCCGATAGTAAACAACAGCAGCGTGACGCCCAGATCAGCAATCTCACTGAGGAATGCGCCGCCTTCTGCACCTGCCAGATTCAGCAGAAAGCCGGCAATCAGGAAACCGACCAGTGGCGGCAGGTTGAGTTGTTTGGCGCCAAGTCCCAGCAGCAGGGCAATCGTGATCCAGAGTGGATCGTTATAGTTCAGCGAGATGCTTAATGCGTCCATGATGAGTTATCCGGCAGACATACGGCTGCTCAGGTTTATCAGGATTGACCGGCAATAGCGATGCCAATGGCAAGCAGATACATGCGGAAACGTCCCGAGTAGTCGCTGTGCAGGATTTCAAAAACACCGCCAAAAGGAGAGAATCCGGTTTTATGTGCTACGGCGCCGAATGCGATGAAAAGTGCGAATGTCAGCAGGTAGAGCTGGTTGATCGGGTCCCGGTCGCCAATGAAGGGTAAGTCGGTCATTGCATATCTCCCGCCATGCAGATTGCTGCTGCTTCCTGCAGTGATGCAGTTATGTTTTTTATAGCACCTGTTTGACTGCGGTTGTCTGCTGTTGTTTTTTCTGTTGTTTGCAGGTGCGATTGGCTGCCGAGCTTTCGATAGCATCATCACCCATATGGGCATCACCGCGCTGCCCGGCCAGTTCCATTTGTTTCTGCCGTTCCTGAAAGCGATTTCTTTGCTTGACTGTCAGTTTGTCAAAACAATGCGGGCAGCTGACACCTTGCAGGAATCTTTCACTGGCCTTGTCTGTATCGGTTATGGGCAGGCGGCAGGCATGGCACTGGTCATAATTGCCTTCCTCCAGCCGGTGGTTAACCGTGACGCGTTCATCGAAGACAAAGCACTCGCCTTCCCAAAGGGTTTTGTCTTCGGGAACTTCTTCGAGATATTTCAGGATGCCGCCCTTGAGGTGGAATACTTCATCAAATCCCTGTGCCTTCAAAAAGGCCGTCGATTTCTCGCAACGAATGCCGCCGGTGCAGAACATGGCGACTTTTTTATGTTGCTTCGGATCGAGTTGCTGTTCTACGTAACGCGGGAACTCGCGGAAGGTGCCGGTCCCGGGGTTAACGGCATTTTTGAATGTGCCCACCTGTACTTCATAATCGTTGCGGGTGTCGACCAGTAATACATCGGGGTCACTGATGAGTGCATTCCAGTCTTGTGGATTGACGTAGGTACCAACCACATGTGTCGGATCGATACCCGCTACACCCAGGGTTACGATCTCCTTCTTGAGCTTCACCCGGGTGCGCTTGAAGGGGAGGTTGTCGGTGCGGGATTCCTTGTAATCGATATCTGCCAGCTGCGAGTGTCTGCGCAGCCAGTCCAGCAGCGCGTCAATACCCTGGCGTGTGCCGGCTACTGTGCCGTTGATTCCCTCGCTGGCGAGCAGCAGTGTGCCACGCACCTGGTTGTCGAGCATTGTGTTGTGCAGTGGCGCGCGCAAAGCCTGATGGTTATCCAGATTGACAAATTTATACAGTGCGCAAACGACGAATCGGGACATCGGGTATTTCCTTGTTGCTGGTGTGTGCTGCCGTAAAACAGGAGGTCATTATAAAAGACAAGCTGCTTGCCTGTCTTGTCCTGCCCGGGGTTTGAGACTGTGAAGGGGCGGGTTATCAGTGCCCAGCCGGCGGGATATGCCGGCCGGGCACCGGTTTTAGTCGAGATACTCGAACAGTTTGACGACTTTTTGCACACCGCTGACGCGACTTGCCTCGGTGGCGACGGCATCGGCTTCCGCGCGGAAGAGTATGCCCATCAGGTAGACAATGCCGTTTTCAGTGACCACCTTGACGCGTGTCGGGTCAAACCCCTCTTGTCCCTTGATGCCAAACAGGCTGCCTTTTACCTTGGCGGTGATCAGAGAATCACTGCTGCGTGTCATGTAGGAATTGGGTGCAGCGATGGTTAATTCATTGTGGACCACGCGCACCTTCTCGATGGCCCTCGTGAGCTCCTCGATTTCCATGCGCAGCGCTTCTGTGGGCGCCTGGCCGACCAGCAGTACCACGCCGTTCACACTGATGATGTTGACGTGCACCTGGCTGTACAGCTCCTTGTCCTCGGTGATGGTGAGGCGGGCTTTCAATTCTATG
>DAOVVG010000033.1 GCA_030632175.1 Gammaproteobacteria bacterium | reverse complement strand
GGCTGACAACATCCCGGCTGGCAAGATCCTTGGCATTGGGTGCGTAGCGTTCCATGAAACGCTCGCCGTCACTGTTGATCAGGTATCCACCTTCGCCGCGGGCACCTTCACTCAGTAACATGCCCTTGCCAGCGATCCCGGGCGGGTGAAATTGAAAGAACTACATATCCTGCAACGGTACCCCGGCACGCAGTGCCATGGCCATGCCGTCGCCGGTGTTGATAAGGGCGTTGGTGTTGGTGCGAAAAATCTGTCCGGCGCCACCGGTCGCAAGCAGGGTTGTCTTAGCCTCAATGACTAGTTTTTCGCCGGTGGCGATATTCAGCACCAGCGCACCCAGAAAGGAGCCCTCTTCATGATGCAGTAAATCAATGGCGAAATACTCGTCAAAGAAATGCGTCTTGGCACGAATATTCTGTTGGTAGAGCGATTGTAGTATGGCATGGCCGGTGCGATCTGCTGCGGCGCAGGTGCGCGCTGCCTGCTCGCCACCGAAATTCATGCTCTGACCGCCAAACTGGCGTTGGTAGATCGTGCCGTTTTCCAGACGTGAGAACGGTACGCCAAAGTGCTCCAGTTCATAAACCGCCTTTGGCGCTGCGCGGCACATGTATTCAATAGCGTCCTGGTCACCGAGATAATCGCTGCCCTTGACGGTATCGAACATGTGCCAGTGCCAGTTATCCGGGCGTACATTGGCAAGTGCCGCATTGACGCCACCCTGTGCTGCAACAGTATGTGAACGCGTCGGAAAAACCTTGGAGACCACGGCAACGTGCGCATCAGCTTGCGACAGCTGCAAGGCTGCGCGCAACCCGCCACCGCCGGCACCGATTATCAGGGTATCAAACTGTCTGCGCGGGATATTCATAAAGTTATGTTGATGCCTGTAGCAGAATACGCAGTGCCCAGAGTCCGCAACCGATTAATGCCAGTCCGATCAGCGAGAGAATGGTGAGTCGCAGGCTGATTGCGTGTACATAATCCAGCACCACGTCCCGCATCCCGACCCAGCCGTGTATCAGCACGGCCATGATAAACAGTGCGGTAGCGACAATCCTGGCAGGATGCGTGATCCAGTCATGCCACTCCTGAAATACATGTTGTGGCTGCAGCATAAAATACATCAGCAGATAGACCAGAAAACAACCGAGGTAAACGGCCGTCAGCCGCTGTAACAGCCAGTCGCGTAATCCATGTGTTGGGCGACTCATAGAACCCACCAGAGACAGGCCAGCGTCAGGGCGGGTGCACACAGGTTCACCAGCCAGGCGCTGCGGCGTGCCGCCTGCAGCGTGACACCTTTTCCGATATCGATGAGCAGAAAACGAATACCGGACAACAAGTGGTGTATAAACGACCAGACGACCAGTACAAGACCGGCCTCGAACCAGCAGTTATTTAAATAAGTCAGTGCTTTTTCAAAGCCCCCGGGGCTTTGCAGGGACAGATCCAGCAGGTAAATCAGTACCGGCAGCGATAGAAACAGCAGCACCCCCGAGATGCGGTGGGCAATCGAGGTCACCGCACCAACCGGGAAGCGTATCCGGAGAAGATTTAAATAGACGGGCACAGGCGCTGGGTAGTCATATCTTCTTTCATTTGATTGCCGAATTTATACCATCCGCAAGGCAGGAACACCAGCCACATCGGTCACACAGGCAATTACTGACAGGCTCAGCAAGTTCGACTAGAATTTGTGTCCGTTTAATCACAGTGCAGATAACATGAAGACCGAGTGGAAATCATTTCTCACCGATGCCGGGGCCGAGTTTACGGATAACCGGGTCATGCATTTCGGCAATCCGGAACGAGAGCAGGAAGTGGCCCTCAGCGGTCTGGTATTTGCTGACCTCGAATACATGGGTGTGATAGCCGTGCATGGTCAGGATGCAGGCAGTTTTCTGCAGTCGCAGTTCACCAACGATACCAGTACAGTGAGCGAGCATAGCAGTCAGCTGAATGCCTATTGCACGCCCAAGGGCCGCATTCTCGGTCTGATGCGGATTTTCAGACAGGGTGATACCTGGTGCCTGCGATTACCGGCCGATTCCATCGAAGCCGTTATCCAGCGCCTGCGCATGTTTGTCATGCGTGCGGATGTAACCTTTGAAGATGTCAGCGAAAATTTCCTGCGTATCGGGGTTTCCGGAAAAACGGCCGGCGAAGAGCTCGGCACAATCGCCACGGATATGCCGATAGAAGTCGGTGGTGTCACGCATAACGGGGATTTGACCCTTGTACGTGTACCTGGTTTGCATCCGCGTTTTGAGGTTTATGCCACTTCTCTGGATGCCGCACGCTCACTCTGGAACTCGCTGAACGTGCGCGGTGCACCGGTCGGTGAGCCTGCCTGGCGGTTACTGGAAATACAGGCCGGTCTTCCGAATATTTTCACGGCGACTGCTGAATTGTTTGTGCCGCAGATGACCAACCTGGACGTTATTAAGGGTGTCAGTTTCAAGAAAGGCTGTTATCCGGGGCAGGAAATCGTTGCACGTATGCAGTACCTGGGCACACTGAAACGCCGGATGTACCTGGGAAGAATAGCCAGCGACAAGATCGCATCACCGGGAGATTCCCTGTTTCCGGCGGGAGATGATACCCAGGCTGTTGGCCGAATCGTGGATGCCCAGCCGCATCCCGACGGCGGTCAGTTGGCGCTGGCGGTACTGCAGATTGCCTCGGCCGATGCCGGAGATGTTTTTTTCGGTACGGCAGATGGCCCGGTATTCAAACTGCTGGCGCTGCCTTATTCGTTGGAAGCGTGATTGGCTTTCAACCAGTCAATCACCAGCGCCAGCAGTTCGGCATCCATTCCTTCAAAAAAGTGGTCGGCACCGGCAACTTCAGTCTGTCGGTAACCAGGGTTGCTGTCATGCGCAGCTTTTTCCCGTGCGGCAGCGGTATTCAGTACACCCTGTAAATCACTGCCGCCATAGATATCCAGAATGGGCCGCTTTATCCTGGACAATGACTGCAGGGTACCCATGGCATCCGGTACATTCTTGAATGCGCCGTTCACGCCGATGACTACCAGTGATTCAATTCTGTCATCATCCCGGTCAGCCGCATAAAACAGCAGGTCCGCACCTCCCCGGCTGTGTGAAACCACTGTCACCTTGCCGGCACCCTGCGCTGCCAGCCAGTCCAGTCCTGCGCGAATTCTGTCTGCCCCTTCCTGGATCAATGGCCCTTGCAGATTTTTATCCGCACCCTCGGGCGGCAATGGCATCTGGATGGATAGCGACTGCCAGCCATTCTCGGCCAGTCCGGATCGCAGGGGTTGAATCACCTGCGGCCAGTCAGGATGAGCACCTGTGCCATGTACCAGCAGCACGGTACCCAGTGGTGGTGACGTCTCTGCGGGTGTGTAGATGGTCAGAAAGCGGTGCTTGCGCGCCTCCAGCCAGACATCCTCGCCGTCAATGAGTTGATCGACAATCTGTTCGGACCAGCGTTTTTCCTTGGCGGTATCCGATTGTGTGCCGGCACGCAGCGGTGAAGCTGCTACAGATAGCAGCAGCAAGGCACAGATAGACAGCAGGTAGAATTTGTTCATTGAACACCTCTATCATCGATTATCAGGAATATTCTGTAATATACTGTATATTCTAAATATTAATACTCGCCGTAACCGTTATGAACTCGTATCACAGGAACCTGTCATAACCCTGCAACACCACAATGAATTTAACACCGGGGTTTTACCATGAAAGTACAGAAAATCTTACCCGTTATCGGCATCGCGGTCATTGCAACAGTGGTACTGCTGAAGCCGGGTACGGCAGCCGAGCCCTCACAGGTTACAAATGCCAGCGATGCGGACAATGCCGCAACAGCCAGCATAACCCCGCCGGACGGGGACTATGTGATGCCGCCCGCTGCGGAGCTACGTGCACAGCTGACCCCGTTACAATACGACGTCACCCAGAATGAGGGTACTGAACCTTCCTTTCGTAATGAATACTGGGACAACAAGCAGGCGGGTATCTATGTGGATATCGTCTCGGGGCAACCGCTGTTCAGCTCAACGGACAAGTTTAAATCCGGCACTGGCTGGCCCAGTTTTATTCGGCCAATTTCTCCCGATGCACTAAAGACACATACCGACACCCGGTTTTTCATGAAACGTACAGAACTGAAGAGCAGTACAGCAAATTCACATCTGGGACATGTTTTTGAGGATGGGCCTGAACCAACCGGCCTGCGTTACTGCATTAATTCCGCATCGCTGAGATTTGTTCCGAAGGAGGAACTTGAAGCGAACGGCTACGGGGAATATCTCTCACTGTTTCAGGATTGACATTCCCGGGGAGCCCGTTACATCCCGGACTCCCCGGGTTGTCTGTTACTAACCGGTTGGCAGGCAGTGTTTAGCCGTATACAGCCCGGGCTGCTTCAACTGCGACACCGGAATTCACCGGCGCTTTCATACCACTGAGAACGGCATCCAGTGCACCCAGACAGAACAGCACATTGGTCTGGTTGCTGGCAAAACCCATCAGCCCAACGCGCCAGATCTTGCCGGCCATTGCACCGAGCCCGGCACCAATTTCAAGGTTATATTCATTCAGCAGCGCGCTGCGTACCGCCGCCTCATCTACACCGTCAGGTATGGATACTGCATTCAGCTGTGGCAGACGCTCGCCCTCTGGCACAACAAATTCCAGCCCCATTGCCTCGAACCCGCTGCGCAACGCTTCATGGTTCTTCTGGTGACGCGCCCAGGAATTTTCAATACCTTCTTCCTGCAGAATAACCAGTGACTCGTGCAAGGCATACAGTGTGTTTATCGGGGCTGTGTGGTGGTAAGCGCGCTTTCCACCTCCACCCCAGTAACCCAGCACCAGGTTCAGATCAAGGAACCAGCTCTGTACCTTTGTTTTACGACTGGTGATGACGTCAATTGCACGCTGGTTGAAAGAGACCGGAGACAGGCCCGGTACGCATGACAGGCATTTCTGCGTGCCGGAATAAATCGCATCGATGTCCCAGTCGCTGACCATCAGCGGTGAACCGGCAAGCGAGGTAACCGCATCTACAATAACCAGGCAGTCATGCTGGTGCGCCAGCGCTGTCAATGTTTTTGCGTCAGAAATTGCGCCGGTCGATGTTTCGGCATGAACAAATGCAAGGATCCTGGCATCCGGGTTGGCCTTCAGCGCCTCCTCCACCTTGGCGGGATCCACGGCAACACCCCAGGTATCTTCAACCATGACGGCGGTACCGCCACAACGTTCAACGTTTTCTTTCATGCGGCCGCCGAACACGCCGTTCTGGCAGACGATCACCTTGTCGCCCGGCTCAACCAGGTTTACAAAGCACATCTCCATACCCGCCGAACCCGGTGCCGATACCGGCATGGTTAATTCATTGGTCGTTTGAAAGGCATAACGCAGTAACTCTTTCATTTCATCCATCATGCTTACGAATTCGGGATCCAGATGGCCAATGGTGGGACGCGACATGGCTTCGAGGATGCGCGGATTGACGTCAGACGGGCCAGGGCCCATCAGGGTGCGAACGGGGGGATGAAATGACTGAATGCTCATGAGTGCCTCTTGTACTGAAATAATTGGGAACAGGGGATTATCAAACCCGGAATTCTAGCATTTTCAGCCGCCATGCCCATATCTCATTATTGATGGAGAAAACAACGCACAGTATGGTCTCCGGAGGCGGTTTCAGGCGGGTAGCTGTCCTGACAGGCATCCATCGCCCGTGGGCAGCGCGGATGGAAATGACAGCCCGCAGGTGGCGTAGCCGGCGACGGAATATCCCCTTCCAGACGGATAATTTCCCGTTTTGACGCTGTATCGATGACCGGAACAGCTGACAGTAATGCCTCGGTATAGGGATGCAGGGGCCGCTCCAGCACATCGGCCACCGGACCCTCCTCCACAATTCTGCCCAGATACATAACGGCTACCCGGTCTGCCAGGTAGGAAACCACGGACAGATTATGCGTTATGAAGAGATAGGACAGGCCCAGTGTGTTCTGGAGTTCTTTCAGCAGGTTCAGGATCTGCGCCTGCACCGACACATCGAGCGCACTGGTCGGTTCATCACAGATAACCAGCCGGGGATCTACTGCCAGCGTACGTGCAATACAGATACGCTGTCGCTGGCCGCCGGAAAATTCATGCGGATATCGTTGCGTCTGCTCGGGCGACAAACCGACCTGTTCAAACAGCTCATCTACGCGCGCACGTCGCTGCTGGCGGGTTTTACCGATACCCTGCGCAATCATGCCCTCCTCGACAATATCGCCCACCATCATGCGCGGATTCATCGACGAAAAGGGATCCTGAAAAATGAACTGAAAATCGGAGCGTTTCTTTCTGAGCGCTTCGCCCTTCAGCTTCGTCAATTCGATGTCTTCGAACTGCACACTGCCATCTGTGGGTTTGAGCAGCTGCAGTATCGCCTTGCCAACTGTTGTTTTCCCACAGCCGGATTCGCCAACCAGTGCCTGTGTGCATCCTTGCGGAATCGCCAGCGAAACACCGTCAACAGCATAGACATAACCGGCAATGCGTTTGAACACGCCCTTGTGTATCGGGAAATGCACTTTCAGATCGGAAACCCTGAGCAGATGATCACCGCGGCTCTCGTGACTGCTGCTGATAGTTTCCACCTGTTTAGCGGTTACGGCAGACCGAGGTGCCGGAATCGATTCATCAAGCCGATGGCAGCGTGCATGCTGACCATCTGCCGAGCTGTTCCAACCCGGCACATGTGAACGGCAGTAGTCCCAGGCAACATCACAACGGTCCTCAAAGCGGCAACCGTCAAAGTCGCGATTCAGCGCCGGCACCGTCCCTGGAATGGTGTCCAGGGCATGTTCGCGCTTGTGCACATCAGGCAGTGATTCAAACAGTTTGCGGCTGTAAGGGTGGCTGGCCGATCCGAAAAAGCGGTCCCGGGAAGCCTCCTCGACCAGCTGGCCGGCATACATAACGGCGACCCGGTCCGCCATGCCGGCAACGATGCCGAGATCGTGTGTGATCAGCAAAATAGCCATGCCGGTGTCCTGTTGCAACTTTTGCAACAGCTCCAGCACCTGTGCCTGTATCGTTACATCCAGCGCCGTCGTCGGTTCATCGGCAATCAACAGGTCCGGTTCACCCGCCAGCGCAATAGAGATCATGACGCGTTGTTTCATGCCGCCGGAGAGCTGATGCGGGTACTCCCGGTAACGGCGCTTTGTATCGGGTATGCCCACCGCATCCAGTAATTCCAGCACACGGTCCTGTGCCGCACGCCCTTTCATGGCATGGTGCTGTTGCAGCACTTCGCCTATCTGGTCACCGACAGTCAGAACCGGATTGAGCGAGGTCATCGGTTCCTGAAAGATCATCGAAATTCGCCGCCCACGGATACGACGCATATCCGATTCGGGTAACAGCGTCAGGTCTTCCCCGTCGAGATAGACATGCCCCTGGGTAATCTGTCCGGCAGGTTGTGGCAGTAACCGCAGTATCGACAGTGCCGTCATCGATTTACCGCAACCGGATTCACCCAGCAGGGAGTAGGTTTCACCCTTGTGTATTTCCAGGCTTACACCGTCAACCGGGCGGATGGCCCCCTTTCCATGACCGAGGCGAACACCCAGATTATCCAGTTTCAGTAATGCTTGTGTCATAGATTTACTACCTGTGGTTTCAGCGGTCACGGGTGCGCGGGTCAAAGGCATCACGTACTGCATCCGAGAAAAGATTGGCCGCCAGCACCAGGATGAACATAAACAGGAATGCCGCCAGCAGCGACCACCAGACCACCGGTTCGCGCGCCATTTCCAGGCGTGCGCCGTTAATCATGTTGCCCCAGCTGTTCATGGTTGGATCAACGCCAACACCGACATAGGACAACACCGCTTCAGCCAGCACCAGACCACTGAAATCCAGTACCACCGTAATTAGTACCACGTGCATGACGTTCGGTAGTATGTGGCGGGTAATGATTTTGCGGTGCGCGACACCAAAAGAGACAGCCGCCTGAATATATTCGGCTTCGCGCAACTTCAGCGACTCGCCGCGCAGCAGGCGGCACAGCCCGGTCCAGCTGGTAATTCCAAGAATAATACATAGAAACAACAATCGAATATCTGCTCTTTCTACGGTTGTTTCAAAAGAATCGGAGTGATTCGCAATGAATACCTGCAGCATCAGGATGGCTGCCGCGATCAGCAGGACCCCGGGGATGGAGTTCAGCGTGGTGTAGATATACTGCACCACATCATCAATCCAGCCACGTGCGTATCCGGCGACGATACCCATGAAGATGGCAAAGGGAAGCATGATCAGCGTGGTTAATGTACCGATAACAAGCCCGGTGCGAATGCTCTTCAGTGTCAGGTAAAATACATCCTGCCCGACCTTGTCCGTACCCAGCACATGGTAGGCCCCTGCCAGGTTGATAGCGAGAAGCAGCAGCAATAGCAGCAGCGACAACATGAACAGTACTGTGCGCCAGGGAATGGTGAGCTTGTCCTGCAGAATATCCTGGATTAACACGCGCACCGGGCGTTCATGACGTCTTGCCAGCCAGTATGCTATCAACAACAGAATCAGCGCGCTGGCCAGCAGCATTTCAGCGAATGCCAGCAAGCTGCGCAGCAAGATATCGCGCGTTTTTCCATCAACCGCATCACCCAGGCTGCGCGCGCCATATAACAGTCGGGGGTAATCACGGATCTGGCTGCCATCTGCGAGTTCGATGGTTTCCCTGGCAAACAGATGTGCGGCAAACGGTGCCGAGTAGGTTTTTTCTACCTGTGTTCGCAATGGACCTACCAGTGTATCCAGCGCGCTCATTACTTCACCGGCATAATGAATTTCGTCATTATCGCCATTCGATGCCAGCGGCAGACGGAAGTGCAAGGAGTCAAGCAGGCCTACAAGCACGAATGCCAGCAACACAACCACAGAAGCAGAGGCAACCTTCCCGGTGAAAACCCGTTGCCAGGGCGCACGAATATGCGGTTTGCTACGGGCGTAAAAAATAAACATCACCACCACTGCGGTCAGTAGAAAGATCAGCATATCTGTCCAGAGAATAACCGGCTTGATCATGTCAGACGTATCCTCGGATCGACGATGGTATAGGCAATATCGACCATGATCAGGCCGATGATATAAAGCACGGAACCAAGAAACACCATGACACGCACAATGGCGAAATCCTGATTCTGAATGCCGTCAATGGTGTAACTGCCGAGCCCCGGCACAGCGAAGAACGATTCCAGCAACAGGCTGCCCATAAACAGCAATGGCAGCAGGGAAACGACACCGGTTACGATAGGAATAAGTGCATTTCTCAGGATATGGCGAAACAGCACCAGCGATTCTGCCAACCCCTTGGCGCGGGCCGTGCGCACATAGTCCTTACCGGCTTCCTCCAGAAAAAATGTCCGGTACCAGCGCGAACCGGCACCGATACCGCTTACTACGCCGATAACCACGGGCAGGATGATGAACTTGAGCGCATCCAGCCCGCCGTCAAAACCGGATATAGGCATCAAACGAAATACCTTGGCCAACAAGTACTGACCGCCAATAATATAGAACATTGCCGAAACCGACATCAGCACCACGCAGAGAATGACACCGGTGAAATCCACGTAGGTTCCCCTGAAGAACGCCATCAGCAATGCAAAGGTAATATTCACCAGCAGGCCGATTATCAACGAGGGTATGGCGATCGCGAGACTGGGTAGCATGCGCTGACCGATATCAAAGCTGATATCGCGCCCGTCATCCGAAGAGCCAAAGTCAAACACGAACAGCTTCAGTGATTTCTCGAAGAAAATCGTATCGGTCAGCTTGTGGATACTCTCCGCCCCGCTGTTGATCAGCAGTGGCTTGTCATAGCCATGGCTTGCTTTCCAGCTTTCGACTGCCTCGGGTGTGACCCGCTTCATGCCGAGATGCATGCGCGCCATGTCATCCGGTGAGTTGACCACAAAGAACAGGTAGAAGGTCAGCAGGTTTATGCCAATCAGGATAGGGATGGCATAACCAAGGCGGCGGATAATATAAGCAAACATCAACGCCCTCCCGGGATGGCCGACATCCTTTGCTGACGGCGGTAGCTGATCCAGGCGGGAATCAGGGCGAACAACAACAGGCCTGCCAGCACATACAGCGGCCAGCGTATCGGCTTATTCCATTGCCGTTGCAGGTCTGCGCGCACTTCCGGTTCTATGCGCTTGTATTTGAGTGCATTGTTGGCCATCAGGTTTGGCTTGGAGTTTTTCAACCAGACGTGACGCAGGGTGAACTGCTTCGGAAAATATCCCCAGATCCAGGGCGCATCGAAACGAGCGATATCCATCATCTGCCGGATAATGGCTTTTCGTTCCGGCCCGTTTTCCATGTCCTTCATTTGGTCAAAAAGGCTGTCAAATTTCTCGTTCTGATAGTTGGAAGCATTTTCACCATTAAGTTCAACCTTGCTGTTCGGGCCGTACAGCAGAAACAGGAAGTTTTCCGGATCCGGATAGTCGGCATTCCATCCCCACTGGAAGATTTGCGAGGTGCCCTTGAGCATCTTTTCCTGGAAACGGTTGTAGTCCGTACCCCGGATAACCAGCTGTATATTCAGCTTGTTAAATTGTTTCATTAGCCAGTCAAGCCGTGCCTTGGCATCCGGACCGGTCGCCGGTGTGTCAAAATATAACACCAGCGGTTTACCGCTCTTGATATCACGACCGTCAGGGTATCCCGCTTCCGTCAGCAGCTGTTTTGCATCCTTGATGGGTTTTCTTACCGGTCCCTGCTTTGAAGATTTATAGACATAGGGATTGATGCCGGCCTCGCCGTCCTCATAACCAAAGATACCCGGGGGTATCGCCCCCTGTGCGGGTATGCCGCGACCATTGAGAAATATGGAGATGTTTTCCTCAATATCGATGGCGATGGAAATCGCCTGCCGCAGCTTCCGGGCAGATTCAGTATCACCACCGACGACCGGGTCAAGCATATTAAAACCGGTATAGTAGATGGAAGTCGATACCGCCGTACTTAAATCAATACCCTGCCGGAGCATGCTGTCGGTCAGTGTGACCTCACCACTCGTTCCAATATTAATTGCCTGGTCAAAACTGTCGGAAGAAATACCCGAAGTGTCGTAATAACCCTGCAGAAACTTGTTCCAGTACGGAATGGTTTCTTTTTCAAGGCTGAAGACGACCCTTTCGATAAACGGCAGTTGCTTGCCGGCATCATCCAGCAGACCGGCTTCCCGGTCGCCGGGCATACCGTCCGATGGATAGGTTTCGCCATGAAAATTCGGATTGATTTCCATCACCATCTGGCGATTCGGGTTGTTGACCGTCAGCATGTAGGGACCGGTACCCACCGGATACCAGTCGAGTGTTATGTTGCGTTCCCGCATGCCGGGCTGAGAATAAAAACGATCGGCCTCATGTGGCACCGGGGCAAAAAACGGCATCGCCAGCCAGTAAAGCAGTTGCGGATACTTGCCGTGAATCCTGATGCGGTAACGGTAGCGATCAATGACCTCGACCCCCTCAAGCGGGAAGCTGGCCAGGTCAAGGTATGCCCCGTCACCCTCCCCGGCTATGAGCTCCTCGTAAGCCGTGGAGAGAGTTTTCGAATAATCTTCCAGACCGACGATGTACTCACTCATCAGCCCCAGTATGGGTGAATGTATCTGCGGATGTGCCAGCCGCTTTATCTGGAAAACATAGTCAGCTGCAACCAGTTCCCGGGTCCCGGTTTCACTGAAATCACCCAGTACGTGAATGGAAGACAATTCGCTGGCATCGAGGTGATGATAGCGCAACTCACCCTGCTTATCGCGCGCTAAAGCAGGATGCGGCTGGTACATAATGCCGGGCTTGATGGTGATGTCATAGACGCTGAAGACAATTTCGTTCGAGTCGGCATCTGCCGCTAATTCACGCCCGTCTGCATCGAGATATGTCGGCACGGGGACCATCCCGGCCGTCAACGGTATTAATTCATACGGGCGTTTCAGATAGTGATACTGCAGCGGTGGCTCGTAAATCTGACCGGTAAAGGTGACCTCATTGGAACTGTAGGATCGTGCCGGATCAAGATGTTTAGGCCGTTCCTGAAACAGGGAATAGAGAATATTCCTGTCAGCGTCTTCTGCAGGATAAGGACGATTCCATGGCTGATCGTCACAGGCAGCAAGCGCAATACAAACAAGAAGAATGCCAGCCCGGAGCAACCCCGCAGGTGATGTCAGCATGATCTGGATTCGGAGGGTGGTGGCGATCGCATGGACGGCTATTATAATGATGTAAGCGACGGTATTCATAGCCTTCAACCCCTTCACGTCACCGTCATTTTCCGGTACCGTAACGGCTCTGGCCCCGGAGAGCGTTTTTCGGGAAAACGACCACCCTTCAGCCAACACAAGGTACACCTATGGGATTCTTGAATGGAAAGCGCGCCCTGATCGTTGGACTTGCCAGCAATCGCTCTATCGCCTGGGGAATCGCAGAAGCAATGCAGCGGGAGGGCGCAGAGCTGGCCTTCAGCTATCCGAACGAGAAGCTAGGTGCCCGGGTCGAAAAACTGGCAAAGAAGTGTAATTCCGAAATTGTGTTGCCCTGCGATGTCAGCAGTGACGGGCAAATTGAAAATCTGTTTACCGAGCTGGAGAAGCACTGGGACGGACTTGATATTCTGGTTCACTCGGTCGCATTTGCACCGGCCGACCAGTTAGCCGGAGACTATCTCGAATGTGTGACCCGCGAAGGTTTCGCCATTGCACACGACATCAGTTCCTACAGCTTTGCCGCACTGGCCAAGGCTGCACACCCCATGATGAAGGGGCGCAACGGTGCGCTGCTGACCATGAGCTATCTGGGCGCTGTACAGACTGTTCCCAACTACAATGTAATGGGTGTTGCTAAGGCGAGCCTGGAAGCCAATGTACGCTACCTTGCGCAGAGCCTGGGACCGGAAGGCATACGGGTTAATGCCGTCTCCGCCGGCCCGATACGAACGCTGGCCGCAGCAGGTATCAGTAATTTCCGTAAAATGCTGGATGTATTTGCATCAACCGCACCGCTGGGACGGAATGTCACTATCGAGGATGTTGGTAACGCCTCGGCCTTCTTGTGCTCTGACCTTGCCGCCGGCATAACCGGAGAAATCACCTACGTAGACGGCGGCTACAATACGGTCGGCATGTCACCGCTTGAGTAGACTTTCTTCTGACTGGTCCTGCGGTTCAGCTGTCAGGATACCGGTTTCACCTTCTAAACGACCAATCAGGACAGCGCCGCAGGAATCACCAAAAACATTTACACTGGTTCTGCACATATCCAGTACACGATCGACGGCCAGTATCAGCCCCACCGCTTCGATCGGCAGCCCAATGGCCGTGAGAATGATTGTAATGGCGACCAGGCTGGCCGCCGGAATGCCTGCCACGCCGATTGATGTCAACAAGGCAACCAGCACCACCGTGAACTGCGTTGCGAAATTGAGTTCAAGGCCATAGGCCTGGGCGATAAATATCGCGGCAACACATTCGTACAACGCTGTACCATCCATATTTACGGTAGCCCCCAGGGGCAAGACAAAACTCGTTGTCTGGTTCGATACACCTGCCCGTTTCTCGACACACTCCATGGTTATTGGCAAGGTTGCCGATGATGACGCTGTTGAAAATGCGGTTAACAAGGCAGGTGACATGGCGCGAAAATGGCGCAGTGGATTTACGCCGCCAAGTATCCGTAGCATGAGTGGCAGCACGATCAGGGCATGGATTGCCAGGGCCCCGAGCACCGTAAAGAAGAACACCATGAGTGGTTCAAACGCGGAAAAACCGGTAGTGGCAACGACCCTGGCCACCAGCGCGAACACACCAATCGGTGCAAACATCATGACCCAGTCGGTGATCTTCATCATGACAGCGAAGACACCTTGCCAGAAATCCTTCAGTATTACCGCTGGCGAGCCTTCAATTCGCGTCATGAAATAACCGAACAGCAGGCTGAAGAAAATCAGCCCCAGCATCTTTCCTTCAGCCGCTGCTGCTACAATATTCGCCGGGATCATGCGAATAAAGATTTCCACGACATCCCCTGCTCCACGCCCCTGAACACGCTCTGCAATACCCGCGGTATCCGCCTCATCAGAGAAGCTGACAACCTCCCTGGCCGGCTCGCCATCAACCAGACCAGGTGTCATGGCATTTACCATCATCAACCCGATCAGGATAGCCAGGAGCGAGGTTGACAGATAATAGAGCAGGGTCTTGCCGCCAAGCCGTCCCAGCGCACCACCATCGCTGATACCGGCTATACCGGTAATAATCGAAGACATGATCAGGGGGACAATCAACATCTTGAGAGCGTTCATAAAGAGCGCGCCCAGAAAGGCATAGATATCCAGGAAAAGAACGCCGAAGACCGAGGCCTCGGTACCTGAAAGCCAGCCGGCAAACACGGCCAGAATCAGCGCGACAAGAATCTGCCAGTGAAGCTTTAGTGAGAGTATCTTTCTGAAAAGATTCACACCGGGATTACTTACTGTTCTGTCTGGTTCGGTATCTCGATGGATGCCTGCGCCTTGAGGGCGCTCATGACGGCAGCCATCTCAGCAGCTCCGTGAACCTTGTTCAGGTTGCTCCAGATTTGCTTCTGTGCAGCGGGAGGTAGTTTGGAAAATTCACCGGCCCTGATTTCTTCCAATGCAACAATGATGTAATCACCAGCAGTCGATATTACGCCTTCATAAACGGGCTGATCGGTGTCCGGCTCACTGGCAGCAAAGGCCGCTACAACGATTTCGGCTGCCGGCTCGCTGACGTTACGTGTGACATATTCCGTTTTCTGCACTTCCAGTGACTCACCAGCTGCTACAGTCTCCAGAGTAACATCACCGTTTTGCAGGTCTGCAAGATACTGCTGGCCTTTGGCTTCAGCCAGTGCACGGCTCTTTTCGTCCACCATCAGTTGCCTGATTTGTTCCTTGACTGCATCCAGTGGTTTTCGGGCAGCTTCCTGTCGCTCGAGTATCCGCACTACAACAACATGATCCTGACCTATTTCAATTGCAGCGCTGTTATTACCATTATCCATTACATCTTCACTGAACAGGGCTTCACGCACATTGGCATGTTCCGCAACACCGGTGCCATTGTTCACGCTTACCCATTCGGATTCCCTGATCTCCAGTTCCAGTTCATCAGCAGCACCCTGAAGGGTATCCGGTTGTTCAAACGTTATATTGGAAAGTGCTTCTGATTTTTCATAGAACAGATCGCTACGCT
>DAOVVG010000065.1 GCA_030632175.1 Gammaproteobacteria bacterium | reverse complement strand
TGTAGGAGCGGACCGTGTCCGCGATAAACCACGCATAACACCAACACCCGTAGGAGCAGATCGCGTCCGCGATATCTACAACCAAACCGCATCCCACAGCGGATAATCTCCAATCCTGTTTACCAACCCCGCACGCAATGGATTGGCCAAAATATATCTGGCTACACGCATTACATCCTCATCCCGCCGCAACGCATGATCATAAAAGCCGCGTTGCCAGACCTGCCTGCCCAGACATCTGTCAATCTTGTTTATCTGTCTTGCTGAATGTCGTTTAACTGCGCCAACCACGGTGGACAATGATTTATCACCCGCTAGCACCAGCAACCAATGAATATGATCTGGCATTACAACAAATGCCCAACTTTCTGTATCTTTGACCCTGTCTGAGTGCATCATTCTTTTTACAATAATGCGACCTGCCTTTATATCCAGGAACAAGGGTCGTCTTTCGTAAGCAACAGCAGTGGCCAGGTAAACATGCCCTGCCAGTGAAACCCGGCCTTTACGCAAATCACGTCCATGAGCTTTGTCCTTCATGGGTTATGGATAACACAATCGCGGACACGGTCCGCTCCTACAAACCCGTTCATTCTTGTAGGAGCGGACCGTGTCCGCGATAAACCACGCACCACACCCACACCCGCAGGAGCGGATCTCGTCCGCTATTCCATCCGGCAAACGCACATCAACAATCAGAACATTCCTACACTGATTAACAACAACGCGATACACCGCTATTAGACCTGCTCCGGTATTCTTTAACATCTGCCCAACAGGGGAACCTGCATGTCGCTCGCCATCGTTAACAGCCGCGCCTGCGTGGGCATGGACGCCCCGCCCGTCACTGTCGAGGTTCACCTTTCAAACGGCCTGCCGGCACTCTCGATTGTCGGGCTCCCGGAAACCGCAGTAAAGGAAAGCAAGGACCGGGTACGCAGTGCTATTCTGAACTCACAATTTGATTTTCCGGCACGCCGCATCACCATCAACCTGGCACCCGCCGACCTGCCCAAGGAAGGCGGGCGTTTTGACCTGCCCATCGCGCTCGGCATTCTCGCGGCATCACGTCAGATACCTGATACCGAACTACAACACTATGAATTTGCCGGTGAGCTGGCACTGTCAGGAGAACTGCGTGCCATACAGGGTGTCCTGCCGATGACCCTGCAAACACACCGGGCACAGCGCACCCTGATTGTCCCGACCGGAAACATAGGTGAGGCGCAACTTGTAAAAGACGCACGCGTGCTTGCAGGCGGACATCTGCTAACGGTTACCGGACACCTGACTCACAGCCAACGTCTGGAACCTGAATTACACACAACTCTGCTTGCGCCGGAAATTTCCACGCCTGATCTTGCCGATGTGCGTGGCCAGCACCACGCGCGACGGGCACTGGAAATCGCGGCCGCAGGTGGTCACAATTTGATCATGGTGGGGCCACCCGGTACGGGCAAGTCCCTGCTCGCAGGCAGACTACCCGGCATCCTGCCGGAAATGACGGAGACAGAAGCATTGCAGGCTGCCGCGATAGCCTCCGTCAGCGGCAAGCCGGTAAATACCTCCGACTGGAAACGTCGCCCCTTTCGCGTACCTCACCACACAGCCTCGGCCGTTGCACTGGTTGGTGGCGGATCAAACCCGCGCCCCGGTGAAATTTCACTGGCGCATCAGGGCGTGCTGTTTCTGGATGAATTACCGGAATTTGACCGCCGGGTACTGGAGGTATTGCGCGAACCGATGGAGTCCGGTCGCATTATGATTTCACGCGCAGCACGGCACACCGAGTTTCCGGCACAGTTCCAGCTGATCGCCGCCATGAACCCCTGCCCGTGCGGCTACCTCGGTGATCCGTCCGGGCGCTGTCACTGCAACATTGACCAGATAGATCGCTACCGGCGCAAAATATCCGGCCCGTTGCTTGATCGTATCGACATGCATGTCGAGGTGCCACGCCTGTCGCTTGCCGAACTGGAAGGGCCGGAGGGTGAATCAAGCACAACCGTGCGCGCACGCGTCACTGCAACAAGAGACCGACAAATACAACGCAACCACACACTAAACAGCCAACTGGACAATCGACAACTGGACGAGGTTTGTGATTTGCAGAAAGCAGACCGAGAGCTACTGCAAAAGGCGATGGAACACCTGCAACTATCAGCACGCGCCTACCACCGCATTCTGAAAGTCGCGCGCACCATCGCTGATCTCGCCGATAGTCTCATAATTGAACGGGCACACCTCAGCGAAGCCATCAACTACCGAAAAATGGATCGACGCCCCGTTTAGAAAGCGTACGAACTCCAGTAATTACAGCAATCCTGTTGTAAAGAGTCACCGGCGTCAGGATACTGTACAGAAGGTGCGAACATTATCCTTACAATCAAAACACCAATGCACAGGCAAGCATAAGCTGATTGCCGTTATTATTTGCTGCCTGCTGGCAATCCCCACATCAATTGCTGCTGCTGAGAGGAGCAACTGCCGGCAAACCGGTCCGCTGGTTTTCGGTATTCTTCCCTACATCAGTGCCGAACAACTGGTATACCGGTTTTCTCCACTTGCAAACTATCTCTCGGAGAAATTGCAGATCCCGGTTCGTATTGAGACAGCACCACACTTTATCGAGTTTGCGCGGCGCACTCACGAAGACCAGCACTACGATATTCTGTTTACCGCTCCGCACCTCTATACACAAGCCAGCCGCAAGGCAGGCTTCCGTCTTATTGTGAGCATTGACTCACCGGATATGTGGGCAGTCATCGTAGTACCCAAACAGAGTGATATTCAAACAATCGAGGATCTCGAGCGAAAGCAGCTGGCCACTGTTCATCCCCTGGGACTTTCTACCTTGCTGGTCAGAAAACGCCTGCTCGATGCAGGCATTGATCCTGATGTTGATTTGAATCTTGTCATAACCCCGTCCCACGACGCATCCCTGCTTTCTGCATATCATGGCGTAACGGATGCATCGGCATTAATGCTGCCTACTTTTGAAGCATCCAGCAAAAGGGTTCAGGAAAGCATGCGCATTATCGCAAGAACTGAAAAATCTCCTCTTATCCCGATCAGTGTTGGCCCAAGAATAAGCGATAGCTGTGCTTCCGAGATTACTTCAGTTCTGCTGAATATAGGCACAACACCAGAAGGGAGAGCCGTACTCGAACACAATAAATTTAACGGCTTCAGGAAGGCAAACCCGGACGCCTATGAAAAATTGGATGAATTACTGTTCCGATAAGAATGAAATAAATCCATGGCCACTTCCTTCTTCTACTCTCTCCGGTTCCGCCTGATCGCAAGTGTCGTCACGATAGAAATCGTAATGCTGTCGTTGCTTGTGTGGAATAACATCACCATCATACATACGACACACACTGATCGATTACGTGATACGGCATCCAGCATGATCCAGCAAATTGCCAATACTTCCGGCAACTACATGGTGGCTGTGGATTATGCAACCCTGCAGGATTATCTGGGCAATGTAATGCACTATCAGGAACTGGCATACCTGGTTATCCTCGACAGGGATGACGCACCCGTAATCACACTGGGTTTAGCACCCCGTGAAGCACGACCAGTCATTGACCCGCATCCAGACTCGGTTACTGATGGTGTTTTCGACATATCCAGTGAAATTCTGGTTGCCGGTCAACCGATGGGCACGGTGTTAATGGGCTTCTCCCTGTCATTAATGGAAGAGGCGATTCACAAGTCCCGGATACGCGGTATCTCGATTGCAGCAGCGGAAATTCTACTGACAGTCGTTGTCACCGTACTGATTGGATTGGGCCTCACACGCAGGCTCGGCGTCCTGTCAAACGCAGCACAGGAAGTTGGCGGTGGTAACTACTCTGTAAACATACCTGTAGAAACTGCGGATGAGGTCGGCAGGACTGCCACGGCATTTAACCGCATGGTCGCCGAAGTATCGAATCGAACACTGAAACTTGAAGAGGCAGAAACCAGGACACGCCAACTGCTTACCGAGAACAGGCAGTTAGCCCAGACGTCACTGACTGCCCAGGAAGATGAACGTAAACACCTGGCACGGGAGCTTCACGATGAACTCGGCCAGTGTATTACAGCGATTCGCGCTGATGCCAAGTCAATTCGCAGCCTGTCAAAAGAATGTGATGCTCGTGTTGATGCCAGCGCCAGTGCCATCCTGGATGTCGCGTCGCGCATCTACGAGGTAGTCCATTCGATGATGCAACGGCTTCGACCCGGAGTTCTTTATGATCTTGGACTGGTTGAAGCATTGAAGGAAGAAATTTCTGCCTGGCAGGAAAGAAACCCGGATACAAAATGCATAATCACGGTGTCAGGCGATCTTGCCGACCTGGGCGAGAGAGTCAACATTACTGTTTACCGCATCGTTCAGGAGTGTCTGACAAATATCACAAAATACGCACACGCATCCCGCGTCACTGTAGATCTCTCCAATACGGAGGACAAACTGGTGCTGAAAACAGAGGATGACGGGAAGGGTATTGATCTGTCTATAATGACCGACGGACTGGGGATAATCGGGATGCGCGAACGGGTAGAAGCGCTGGGTGGCGAATTTCAGCTGGATACGGGGCCGGGAAAAGGCGTATCGATAATGGTCACGATACCTCTGATGAATGCGGGAAATGACACCATTGAATACATCTGAAATACGCGTATTACTGGGAGATGACCATGCGGTTGTACGCGCAGGATATCGCCGACTGCTGGAGACTACAGATGACATTACAGTCATAGCAGAAGCGGACAGTGGAGAAGAGTCCTACACAAACTATTTCGAGTTCCATCCTGATGTACTGGTTATGGATATCTCCATGCCGGGCATTGGCGGGCTGGAAGCCAGCTTGCGAATCCTGGCACGCGACAAGGCGGCAAGAATACTGGTCTTCAGTGTGCATGAAAACGAGGTGTTCCTGAACCGGGCAATCGAGGCAGGGATACTGGGGTACATCACCAAGCGCAGCGCACCGGATGTGATGATTGATGCAGTACGGCAAGTCGCCGCAGGGGAGGCCTATATTGGTCAGGATATGATGTCCCACCTGGTGAAACGAAAAACAAATCCTGACAGTAACCTGGTTGCAGGTTTATCTCCGCGGGAATTTGAGGTCTTTCATCTCCTCGCCAATAGCAAATCAGTAAATGACATCGCCGAAATCCTGAACATCAGCCCCAGAACGGCCGGCCATCACTGTACCAGCGTCAAGAAAAAACTCGGTGTTGCTGATATCGCAGCCCTGACGCGCCTCGCAATCCGGCTGGGGATAATCACTCCCTGACAATTGCAGTAATCGAATCGGAAAGCATGAAACCCGCTTGTACGTGGCTTGTTCTCATCACCGCCTGTCTATGCTTTCTGCATGGTACAGCGCACGCAGCAAACTGGTTGATGCTGCAGGGAACTGAACACCCACTCGCCCCTGCTCACAGGTTCTGGGGTTTTGTACAGCCCACCTACACCAATGATCGAAGTGATAGCCTGGATGGTTTAACCGACTCACCGGGTCCACCGGATTTCTCCCCCAACAACGGCAAACATCTCGCGATTACCTCGGTTTCTCCCTGGTTTGATGACAGCGAGAGACTTTATGTCCGTCGCGCCCGTTTCGGTGCGCGCGGAATATTTACCGGCAAGCTGCGTAACAGTTTCACCTCGAAGATAAATTATTTCACCCTGTTCGAGGTAGCACCAAACCTGCTGACCTACGATCCATTCGGTGATCGTGCCCGCGCTGTTGCACTGGACCATCTCAGCCTGACATTCAACCATATCCCCGGCGCACGTATCCGGGCCGGTCTGTTCAAAACACCCGGTCCGGAGGAAGCCCTGCAGGGTGTACATACCCTCGATTACATAGAGATTACCGACTTCGTTGCTCGCGAAGTTCTGGAACGCTTTGTGAAGGGGGCGGCAAAACCGGCCGGGTCTCCCTCGTCGCCAACACTGGGAAAACCTGAGAATACTGCATTCGGCATCAATGGCGTGCGTGACTGGGGAATACAGATTTTTGATTCTTTCAGAAGAGACCAGTGGGACCTATCCTACGCGGCCATGATAGGTCGCGGCGAAGCCATTCAGGAAACAGGTAATACCAATGACACCCCCGAGCTGTATTTATATACCTCCGCGGAATACAGCCTTCCCGGTGGATGGGGGGTTAACAAGAACGGGATCAAATTCTATGGCTGGTACCAGCATGGCAAACGTGAATTCAGTTCAGATCCTGCCAACGAGGAATACGACCGCATCCGCTATGGTGTTGGCGCCAGGGCACTGGGCAGATTCTTTGGCCCGAAATACAAATATCGATTTGGTGTTGAGTTCATGCAGGCAGATGGCATGATTTTTATTGCCCCGGCTGGCGGTGTTGCCGATGGCAATATTGATAGCGGCAACCTGCAGATAGCGGCAGAAGATGGCAACAAGGCACGTGGACTCACCCTTGATATGGGGTTTTACCTCGACAATAAATGGCAGTTCGACCTGCGTTATCACCGTCATGACCTGCTGTACGACACTTCCAGGACGGTTAATCCCGGCAATGAGCGCGAACTTGTCGAGACCACCCTGGGACTGAACTATCACTTCAGCCGCAAACTACGGCTAACCTTCAATTACATCTTCAGGGATCTGGACGCGCCCCGCTCATATGCCAGTAGTGCACCGGGAGGTATCTTTCCCGTCAAACCGGTTGCAGATGGTTTTACCCGCAACGTCAACCGGATCGTTAATACCGTCGATGACCGGGCCGGCATCCAGCTTACCTGGATCTTCTAAACACCCCTGCACTGCGCCTGTCCGCGTGAACCCATACCCTTGTCCGGGCGGGCTTATCAGAACATCCTGATTTTCTAATCGCTATTTTCGCCATAGGCGTTTCAGTAGTTTTCCTATGAACGTCACGGCTGTCCGCCAATTTCCCCCGCATGCGCTCTCTTTTAGGATTTGTCTTGCATTGATATCCAACCAGCGAAAAAAACATCGACTGAAAATACAAGACTTTTCCTATAGAGGAGTAATAACTCATGAAATTACGCAAATTCAGAAACAGCTTCGCGAGGGCCGCAGCCGTTTCACTAACTGTAAGCCTGGCAGGTACGGCCAGTCTCGCCCATGCAGCTGATATCACCCTGATCCAGATAGCCGACATCCACGGCACCCTGGTACCGCATTCAGCGGTTATCCATGATGCAGATGGTACCGAACGCTATGCCGATGCGGCTGGTGGTCTTGCCAAACTGGCAACCGTCATCAATGACATTCGCGATGACAATGAAGACAGCCTGCTGGTCAATGTCGGCGATCACACGCACGGCACCGCGGAGGCCCTGTTCACAGTGGGTGATGCCATCATGCCAGCGATGAATGCGCTCGGTATTGATGTATCCGTACCAGGTAACTGGGATTTCGGACATGGGCCGGCAGTATTCCGCTCCCGCTTTACCCCGCTGCCCTCCAATGCAACTACCTGCTTTTTACCACCGAACATTCGGCTGATGTCGAATTCCGAAGGCGTTCCCTGTGTCACCAAGGCAACCTACCCGAGTGTGGCCATCAACCTGTTCAACAATGCTGCTGACTTGCCGGGCGCACCTGGTCCACTACCAAGCCCGCCAGGCATACCGTTTGCAGCGCATCACACACCGGTACTTCCGCCATTCAAGACGTTTGAAGTAGACGGAGAAACAGTTGCAGTGATTGGTATTACCGCTGCAATGGTCCAGCAGATGGCAGATGTGTTCAGCCTTGGTCTTGAATTTACCCAGGGTATAAACGAGCTGCCTGCCGCTATTGCACAGGCAAAAGCTGCCGGTGCGGATCTGATTGTTGTGGCTTCCGAGCTGGGATTGTCTCAAAACATTCAAATCGGTCGTGATTTTGATGCCGTCGATGTGGTGCTGTCCGGTCATACACATGAATTGACCCATGAAGCATTAGTCGTCAGCAAGACAAAAATAGACACTGTGCCTGTAGGCTCAGGCCTGACTCATGGACAGAAGAAATCGATAGCCAAGGGCGCAACCATCGTAGTCGAATTAAGCGAAGACTATTATGTGGGTCGTCTGGATCTTGATGTTAATAACGGCACGATCACTGACCTGGAATGGAATGCCATCCCTGCCGATGATTCGGTCGCTGAAGACTCCACCGTGAAAGCTTTGGCAGATGCCCAGGAAGCACAGTTCCAGGCTGGCCCCGCCTTTCATCCTCACGTTGTGATGCCTGCCGGGTATTGCGGTTCGCCAAATCCTGCCCAGAATCCGCTGGGGCTGGATCCGTGCTTTGTTATCACGCCTTCAGGACCGCAACCAAACGGCCCCGTCACCCAGGAACGTGGTCTGTGGCTGGCTGAACCATTGAACAAGGTAGTTGGTTCCACCAATACGCTGCTAACCCGTCATGATGATCTCGAGACCGTCTGGAACAACGTCATTGCCGATGCGCTTCTGGATGTAACCGGCTCGGTAGCCGCCGTTGATATCAGCATGACCAATGGCTTCCGTTTCGGCTACGACATTCTGTCTCCAAACGAAGGTGGTTCGGGTGATATCACGCTGGCTGACCTCTTCAGTCACTTCCCGATCAGCCCGGCCCTGGTCGTTGCTGATTTCTCCGGTGACATCATCGAACGCAGCCTGGAAGTCGCACTGGATGGCGTTTTCAACCGCAACCCGTACCTGCAACGCGGTGGCTGGTATCTTGGTCTGTCGTCTAATATGACGCAGCAGATTGACCTCGATAACCGCCCACTCAGCACCTCCGGTGAGCGTATCGTGAAAACTACAATCAACAATGCCCCGCTGGATCCGGGCAAGAGCTATTCGTTCGCGTCCTGCTACCCGCATGGCAATCCTCTGGATAGGGTCTGCCGTACACCGGGTGGCAAGAACCATCAGTTCTTTCAGCTGAATAATCCCTTCAGCTATCAAAGCGGCATAAGCCTTGCTCCTCCAGAGCCGATCTTTGGCCCGGTGATCCAGGGTCCGAACGTACAGCGAATTGCACCAAAAGCGTTCCTGCACCCGGTGCATGTACTGCGCCTGTTCCTGGATAGCAACGGCACCATCGAAGAGAGTGATTTCGCACTCGGACGCGTACAGACCGTTAATTCTCTGGTAATGCCGCCTCTACCGGTTCCGGCACCTGTGTCAGCAATTAATCCTGACTTTGTTCAGATACCTGAAGGTGCAGGTCCTGTTCTTATGCCCAGGTAGTAGCGATACTATTTATGGCTCCCCCACCCCTGGTGTGGATGTACAACGTAGCGTACATCTGCACCAGGGGATTTTTTTAGTTAAACGCTCTGCCCGGAAAAGTAATAAAAAGAATTACTGCATTTCATCCAGAAATATTTATTCGAAGCTGCTACATCCCGTTCTTGAAAACATCCAGACTCGCCGCACCACTTGCCCGCACATCATCCATAGCTAACGCGTATTGTTTCAGGACACCAAGTGCATAGGGAATACGTTCACGAAAGTACTTGTCTGTATCGGGATTGTTTTTCTCCGCGTCATCGTTCAGTACGCTTTCCACGTGGCGCACAATAACGTGTTCGGGAATAAAACATAAACGGTTATTTTTATAACTGCTCATACGCAGCTCCGCAACCGGATAGGCACCACCATCCGCCGATGATACGGTGACAATCAACGCCGGCTTGTGCGCCAGCTCTCCCTTGCCCCACATCAGAAAAAAGTTCTTCAGCCCGGCAGGGACCTGGCCGTGGTATTCCGGGCAAACAATGACAAAACCGTCACTGGATGCCAGTTGTGCCGAAATCGGGTCGAGACGCGCCATCCAGTCGGGATGCGATTCCCAGATACTCTCGTCCCACAGCGGCAGCGGGTTTCCTGCCAGCAAATACAACCAGGTTTCGTCGCAGATCTTCTGTTGTTCCAGCGTACGCTGGATATACCGGGACACCTTCTCACTTTGCGAGTTAATTCGATGGCTGCCGCTGATGATACTGATTTTCATAAAGTCATCCTGAAGGTTGTATTGAGCGATGCAGATAATCATACGGCATGCAGGCGCCTGCGCCGCAACAACCGTGCCGGACCAACCCGCCTCCGACACCACGGTACAAGCCTCTGGACACATCAATATATTCCAATAATATCAGCAGCATATGCAGCGTAAAATCAGAAACCACCTCGCTGGAACC
>DAOVVG010000085.1 GCA_030632175.1 Gammaproteobacteria bacterium | reverse complement strand
GTTTCAGCGCGTCATTCTCAACCGTGCGCAAGGCTTCCGCCTCTTCACTGCGTGCCTTGCGCCACTCATCATAGGGATGATCCATTTCACGGGTAAAATTATCAAAATGCCCGTTCAGGGTATCGATCAGCAGAAAATCCCTGTCACGTATGGCCAGTACCCGGCGGAACATCGGCTCATCGGCTGCCGGCAAACGTGCAACGCTATAGCGCCCCTTGCTATCAAGCGCCAGGTAATCTGCAAAGACATCCGGCGACAGGTCGGCCGCAAAACGCAACTCGGCGACCTGGTGAATGGTAACGATATCCCTGGCCGTCAATGTTTGACGGAATTCCGCCAGGTCGTTGGCAATGGCGTGGTAGAGCGAATGAAACACATCTTCACTGGATGTCTCGCTGCGCCGGTACGCATCAACCTCAATTTCTTCCTCATAGTTGCGGTTGAACCATTCGCGTCCGGTAGCATCAAGGGCGGTAATTTCCAGTTCCAGCTGCTCACCGTTCGATTCAATGATGGTGCCGCGTACCAGCAATTCAGCACCCTCGGTGTTTTGCGGCACCACACGCACCGCACCCCAGTAACCGGTAGCCTCCATGGCAAGCCGCAGTTGCTCCGGCATGTAACGTGCCTCGGCTTCACGTATATCCATGGACAAGCCCATGGCTTCCTCTTCATCTTTCGGCAACTCGCCCGGATCGAACAACTCGACCCAGACATCCAGCAATTGATCCTCAGGCACCTCGGCAACCGCCCTGTTCAGGGGTACATTGCCGTCAATATTGCGTCCGGGCCCGAGACTGCTGCAACCGGTCACCAGTGCAGCCGCAAGATAAACAAACAGCAGTGAATGCAGTCTCGTCACGCTAGTGGGTTCCTTCCTTGTATTTGCGATATTCTTCCCAGAGCTTCTGCTTCAACACCGGGTCTGCCTCCTTCTCTGCCGCCTCACGCAGCTGGCGCGCAACCACATCATCGTCACTGCCATCCGGTGTACCGGGTGGCGCCCCGTTATTACCCTGTGGCTGTGTTGATCCCGGCCCGGCGCCACTCCCATAGGTAGGACTACCGCCGTTGCTGTCCGCCAGCTGTTCATCGCCCTCTCCGGCAGGACCTGCACGCCCGTCGTCGCCCGATTCTCCGTCACCCTCTCCGGCAGTACCTGCATCCCCGCCGTCGCCCGATTCTCCGTCACCATCACCCGACCCACCACCGCCTTCACCTTCGCCTGCGTGCGGCGTCGCCGCCTTGATACGTTCCTGCTCACGCAGCAGCATCTCATCAAACTCACTGATTCCGGAAAACAGCTCCGCCTCAAGATCAGCTGTTTTTTCGGCGCTGGTCTGCTCGCTTGACTGATCAACCGGAGCCGGGGCAATCAATACAGCAGGAGAAGTCGGACAGGAAAGATCCGGGGGAACCGGGATGCCGCTGCCCGTCAGCGCCGCACAATCCTCGGCCACCTGTCGGTGCAATCGCGCCACGTAGGCCGCATAGTCTGTCAATTCATTGCCCTGCAAGGCACCACGGTCTCGCCGCGCATGAAAATCTTCCTCGGCTGACACCAGTGCCGCGTGGTCACTGCGTAACCGTTCGAGCAGCGGATTCACAGCGGCAGTCACCGAAGCGGCCAGCAACAGCAATAGACTCATCAGGATCTTGCCTGCTTTCATACTGTCTTCCATACGTTGAGCATCAATAAAATCAGTCGCCCCTATTAGTTTCAGTATAACCTCTCGGTGTTGCTTCACAAACCGGACATCAGGTCTACTGACACAGCAATGGTACGGTCTGCATAGTCCTCAGACCTGTAAATCGGGGCAGAGTTGCGCCACATTATCAGTCGCATTCATTCACCGGTTATCTGTACCTGTAGTGGCCATGAATATCCTTTCAAGAACCCTGCGGCTCATCGCCCTGACCGTCTCCGTGGCGGCCTGTCATGAGGGTCAAGCTGTCGTGACAATCAACGTCGACTCTTAACAGAAAATATCGGAAACCCAGGGAAATTTTGAGGGCGGACTTTCAATAAACAGTGAGTTTGGCAGTGGCAGTGCCATTGCGGTCATCGGTGATCTGGAAGCAGACGGTGTTGGCGACCTTATTGTGGGTGCGCCTTTTGAAAACAATCTCGGTACTGTCTGGATACTGTTCATGGATGAACCTGATACCCGAACCGGGTGTGAGCGTGACGCCCCGCTGCGTTTCCCGGGCATCGGGGATTGCAACTAGCGCCGCCCGCTCCCCTGCTGCGGATCCGTAGCAACGCACAAAACCGTTACGACCCGACTTTTAACCGGTGGAATTCTCACCCTGAAGCTTTACGCTTCACTGCCACCAGCCTGTCCCAGTAGATCGCAACAATCATGGTAATTACCGCGGCAACCAGGATAAACCAGATGTACTGCTCGATATAGGCCATGGTGATGGTCATCAACCCCAAAAAGAACCCGAGCAGGTAGAAGTATGAACCGACATGCGCACCATTCAGAAACACGGTCAGCGCCAGCAGCAGCAACATAATCAACCCGGCATCCGCGTTATTGACACGCCCGGTATGCACCAGCAAATAGACAACCAGGACCGCAGCGATACAGGCTGACCAGTGCAGAACCTGTGTTGTAAGCCAGGCTACCGAGCGCCTGTTTTGCTGCCCGCGTGACTGCGAAAGCCCACCAAGAATTGACATAACCGCACAGACAAACACCATGAAGATCCAGTAGCGGTGGGCGTCTGCAGGCGAGTAATCCGTAATTCCAACACCAATCACGGACAGCACTACCAACAGCATAAAAGTCACAAGATTGGCCCGGACAGGCCTGTCGCCACCTGGCTTCTCTGTCGACATGATCTTTACCCCCCCGTGTTGATTGCTATTGTAGACCGGATATTACGGACTCTCCTGCCACACAGAGGATATCCAGCAACCAAACCATGTCATCTGCAACGGCATCACACGCTTTTCCCTCTACCTTAAGAAATCACTGCAACCGCCGATGTCAGGGTGTTACGCGCGTATACCGGCCTGCCGCGCCATGCAGGACCTGTTATCGGGCTGTCCCTGATGAACGATATATAAGGTAAGAATATGCAATCTACAAACAGCATGCCGGCCACCACTCTGGGCTTTCTTGACGAGTGCCATAACATCGTACTGAAACACCTGCGCGCGCACATCAAAAAGATGTACGAAAACAGTGACACGGCGTTTCTTGAATTTGCCGAAAAAGCCCAGTCCAGCGCCTCGCAATTACGCTTCTTCGAGGCCATGAGTGTTATCCAGAAAAACCGTGAAAATGTGGAAAGCACCTTTTACCAGGAACTGGGGCGCAGCTTCGCTGATTTTGGCTGTACAGGTACGCAGGAAGACCTCACTCACGGCGACGCAAACATCTCAATGGAACTGGTCAGCAAAGATGACACCGATATACAGGTGGCCATTCAGAACATGACCGCCAGCGCATCACTGGGATCCTCGCAGGAACTGGTTGCCTTGCGTCAACGACTTGCAATACTGAATCATGGCCGCCAGATGGAAGAAAAGGATATCCCGGGAGGGCCCAGCTGCCTCGCCAATGCCTTTCATCTCGCTGCTAAAGACCTGGTGCTTGAGCACCAGACCCTGCTGATTGTGTACATGCTGTTTAACAAGTTTGTGCTCAGCAAGACAACATTACTGTACGACGAGTACAACAAACACCTGCTGAAGGCCGGACTGCTTCCCAACCTTAAATACCAGGTCCGCATTAACCCGGAAAAGGCGCAGGTAAAAACACAAGGACAGGTTGCTGGCGAAACCGAATCCGCAGGCAATGAAAGCAGCAACCAGTCGCTGGGTGATGAGCTGTTTGGAAACATCATGCAACTGCTCGCGCGCCGTGACGACCAGGGTCAGGACAATAGCCGGGAAAGTCATGCCCAGTCCGGTTCCAGCATTAACAACCCGCTGCCACAGGCAGAACTGGTTTCAGCGCTGCATAAACTGCAGCAAGACAATCATGCTGACACACCGGCGGTAACCGTCAACTCGTTCGATGCATCCGATGTCAGGGGAAAAGAACAACTGGTTGCCAACCTGGTTGCAGGTCTGTCTGCTGACCGTGATCGACTGTTTGACGGTATTGACCGGCGCAGGCTGCCAACGGCTGACACCCAGGTCATTGACCTCGTCGGCATGATGTTTGAGTACATGCTCAATGATGACGAGATTCCCAACGTTGCCAAGGCTGAACTGAGTCGCCTGCACACGCCCTATCTCAAGGTCGCGATCATTGACAAGGGCCTGTTTACCAACACACGGCACCCGGCCCATGAGCTTCTGAATACGCTCGCAAAGGCATCTGCACGCTGGGTGTTCGAGGAAAATCTTGAACGCGGCATCTTCCCCTCCATTCATAATGTCGTCGAACGTACTCTCGCAGAATTTGAAAATAATATTGATATATTCAGTGATCTGCTGGAACTGTTTCGTGCCAGCGTACAGGACATGGAGATCAAGTCAGCTGCAATTGAAAAACGAACGCGGCAGGCCGCTGAAGGCAAGGAAAAACTCGGTGTTGCACGCAAACATGCCGCTGCAGCGATTCGCTCATGCACCGATGGGCACGCCATACCGGCACCCGTCAAAAAACTGCTGAATGATGTCTGGCAGGAAAAGCTCATGTTTATTTATCTCCGCGAACCGGGTGCGGCGGAGAGTGACAGCTGGCATCTCGCCATGCAGACAGTCGAGGCCATCATCTGGAGCGTCGAGCCACGCTCATCCAGTGAAGCACAAACAGAACTCCGCGAGAGACTCCCGGAGGTACAAAAATATATAGAGTTGGCATTCGACACACTTGATGCCTACGGCAGTTCTAATAACGAATCACAGCTTGCACTGATTCGGGATATTCAGGAAGCCATCCTGAACGCCCCGATTGACGAATCGGCCTGTAAAGAAACACAAGCTGACACACCGGAGCCCGCTACCTCACACGATGAAACGTTCAGCAACGATGAGAGCAGTATAGAAGCGACAGCTGATGAACTGTCAACCGAGGAACAGGCGGCCCTCGATGAATTACATAATATTCCATTCGGCACCTGGTTCTCGATCCAGGAAAATGAAAATTCATTGCCTGTGCATGTAAAACTTTCATGGTATTCAAAAATGTCAGGGAACTACATGTTTGTTAACAGCATGGGCATGCGAGTCATTGTCAGGAAACAAACAGAGCTGGCCACAATGATGGCAACCGGCAGGGCCAGCATAATTCAGGATGAACAACACCCGCTTGTTCACAGGGCACTGGAAGCCATTCGCCGCATGCTGGGCGGCGAGCAAAAAGCATTTGCCTAACCTTAAATACGGGAGTAATACAAGATGAGCACCTTTGAAAATTCAATTCAGGAAATGCGCGGCCATAAACGTGTAGAAGTCTCCGAAGTTATTCACGTGACTGACAGGCAGACCGGTGAAGTCCTTGGACAACTCGTCAATATTAGCGAGGAAGGCTTCATGCTACTGGGTTCAAAACCCGTCACCGAGGACAATATTTTCCAGCTTTCGCTGGAATTTGACACCGAGTCCGGGAATGCAGGCCCGATTCAAATTGGCGCCGAAAGCCTGTGGTGCCATGCTTCCGGTGACCAGACGCAGCACTGGAGCGGCTTCTATATCATCGATATATCCGACGAAGACCTCGAACGCGTCAGGAACCTGACAGGATAGCAAGCCGTCATCTATGACTGCCCACAAGCGCTGACAACCTCGACGACCGCTGCTGTCAGCTGCTGCAGGTCCGACTGACCAATGATGTAGGGCGGCATGAGGTAAACCAGCTTCCCGAAAGGCCGCACCCAGACACCTGCCTCGACAAATTGCGGTTGCACCACCTGCATATCCACAGGTGCTGCGAGTTCCACAACCCCAATCGCACCCAGTACCCGCACATCCTTTACCCACGCAAATTCCCGGCAAGGCTCCAGCCCTGCTCGCAACGTCTGCTCGATACCGGTAATGCGCTCCTGCCAGGGTGATGTGACCAGCAAATCAATACTGGCAAGCCCGGCAGCACATGCAAGCGGATTCGCCATAAAGGTAGGACCGTGCATAAACAGCCCCGGGTCACCACCACTGAGGGTTTCACTGACCTGCACCGTCGTCAATGTCGCCGCAAGCGACAGATAACCACCGGTCAGCGCCTTGCCAACACACATCATATCCGGTGTAACCCCGGCGTGTTCGCAGGCAAACAGCTTGCCGGTACGACCAAATCCGGTCGCGATCTCATCAAAGATCAGCAATACATCGAAGCGGTCACACAGCTCTCGCACATGCCGCAGGTAGTCCGCTGAATAAAAACGCATACCCCCGGCCCCCTGGACCACCGGCTCCAGAATGATGGCCGCGATCTGCCCGGCATGCGTATCAAGTTGTTCCGACAACGGCGCGATATCATTGTGCTCACACGGATCACCAAAACGGCAGGATGGAGAATCCACAAAGAACTGCTGCGCCAGCACCTCACTGAACAGGCCATGCATACCGGTGACCGGATCACAGACTGACATGGCGCCAAACGTATCACCATGATAGCCACCGCGAAGCGCCAGAAAATGCTGCTTGCCCGACCGCCCCCTGGCATGCCAGTACTGAATGGCCATTTTCATGGCGACTTCCACGGCAACCGACCCGGAGTCAGAAAAAAAGACCGATTGCAGAGGAGCCGGTGTCAGCTCGACCAGTCTTTTTGCCAGCTTGACGGCAGGTGGATGCGTTAACCCGCCGAACATAACGTGCGCCATTGCATCAAGCTGTGAAATCAGCGCCGCATTCATGACAGGATGGTTATAGCCGTGAATCGCGCACCACCAGGAAGACATGCCATCAATGAGTTCCCTGCCATCTGCCAGCTTCAACCGCACGCCTTCTGCAGACACCACGGGATAAACCGGTTGCTCGCCATTCATGGCGCTGTAGGGGTGCCACACATGCGCCCGGTCCAGGGCAAGCAACTGTGAAATCGGATCAACCGTCATTTAATGTGTAGTCATTCCTGCTAACCGTGATGACATAAAAAAGCCCGCCGACCAAGGGCGGACGGCGGGCTGATCAATCAACGCAGCACTGATCAGTTAGCGGGCTGCCTCACGCCCACGTGGATATCAACCCGACGGTTCTCGGCACGACCGGCACTGGTAGCATTGCTGAAAACCGGCATGGACTCGCCCTTTCCTGATACGTCGATAATAGATGAGTCGACACCCTCACTGACCATATAGTCCCTGACGGCTTCTGCACGACGGACTGACAGTGCCATGTTGTACTCTTCAGTTCCGTCACTGTCGGTATGCCCGATGACATCGATATCGACAACACTGGCACCTTTGGACTTGATTGATTCATCCAGCGCATGCAGCGCAGCCTTGCCCTCGTCCTTCAGAACAGACTTGTCATGATCGAACAGGGCAGATGAAGACATGGTGTTTTTCTCGTACTTGACGACTGCAGCAGGCGTAAGCAGTACATCAGTAACATACTCGTTCATGGCTGCAGAAGAAGCCAGCGATGCCGCATCCACTGAGGAACCACAGGAGTTGACCCCGGCAAGCGCGGCAACCAGATCACCACTCTGCCCGTCATCACCTACCTTAATAGTGTGAATGCACAACCTGTCCCCGTAGTCTGCCTTCAGCCTGTCAACTGTCGCGATGACCTTGCCACTGTTGATTTGCCAGAAATCACTGACCAGGATCAGGGCAACCCTGCCCGCGCCTTCTTTTACAGACTCGCCGCCGGCATTAACACCCTCCGACATCGGCGTGATGCCACCCGCACATTCAAGCTGCGTCAGGCCATCGGAAAAATCAGCGCGCTGATAGGTTGCCGGACCATAGACTACCCTCGCATCTTCGCGATTGACACAGGAACCGGAGCCAAAACCCACGAGTGCTGCCTTGTATCCAAGCTCGGGAATTGTCTGATTCATGTGAGTGACCACATCCTTTGCCGAGAAGAAATTCTTGCGGTCTTCGTAATCAAAATTCATTGATGAAGAAGCATCCATTACCACCACAAAAGCATCTACTTTTGCAACGTAGGCCGACGTGTCCACGCCTGTCGGTGTAAAAGATGTCGGCGAATATGGCGCCCCGGCACAACCCGCCAGCAACACGGTGGAAATAACTGCCAGAAATAATAACCTTGATGAAGTTGACATTATTCTCTCTCCCTGTTGATTTCACCCGCCGCTGCCAGCGGGAGATATTTGTGTCCCCGAACGTTGGACAGCATTTCTGTACCGCCCTGACCAGAGTCTAGTAAGCGTCTGGAGATGAGTCAACCGAGACCGCCTGTGTTCGCAACCCGGGGTATCAGGGTGGCTTGTCCATAGAGGAATCATAACCCTGTCAAGGACTGAACAGGCCCAACGTTTCAGGCTGGAAGACCAGGAAGATCCACAACCTGAACAACGTGACTGGATCAAGGGACGCAATGACTGCTGGAAGGCGACGGATATCCGCGATTATCTTCACACACTATTGCGCTTGAAAAGCGCTCCTGAAGATCCCCTCAACCATTACCGAACCGCAGCATCTGTAGGAGCGGATCTCGTCCGCGATTATTCTCCGGCACTCAGGTTGCCAACGAAGCATTGCCAAGTAACTCCATGCGCTGATTACGCGCTATCTCTTCTATCAAATGACTCTCTACACCACTGTCCCGTGCAAACGACGGCCACTGGCTCACAG
>DAOVVG010000038.1 GCA_030632175.1 Gammaproteobacteria bacterium | reverse complement strand
TGCCGGTAGGCCTGATGCAGGCAAAAGCCATCAGCACCGTGGTTGAAGGCTGCATCCCGCCAGTCTGATGGCAGTTCCCTGATACTGGAATACGGGTAGCAGGCCGACCGGGCGCGCTGCAACAGGTCGGCGTCGGCATCAGTCGCAAGGATTTCCAGGCCGGTACGCCGGAACGCGGGGTTTGGCGAGAGTGTCCACAGGATTGCCAGCGAGTGGGGCTCCTCGCCGGCGCCGCAACCGACACTCCAAACCCGGATGCGCGGTATCCCGCGGTCCTGCGCCTGTGCTGCCAGTCGCGGCAGCGCTTCCCGTTCCAGCAGGCGATAGATGCCCTGGTCGCGGTAGAACCGCGAGATGGTGATGCGGCAGCAGCCGTCGAGGGTGTCCCATTCCTGCGGGTGCTGGTCGAGGTACTGCCGGTAGGATGCGAGGTCGGGCAGCTGCAACTGCTTCAGCCTTCGTTGCAGGCGCTTGCATACCTGGCGATGCACCCGGCGGAATCCGCGCCAGCGCAGACGCAATCGCGGCAGCGTCTCCTGCAGGAAGCGGACACAGTCCTGGTCGTTCATCTCCCTGCCTGTGTGCGGACGGCTGGTCGCGTGCTACCTGCCGCCAACCGGCATGAGCAGCAGCGGGCGCGCATCGGCAGGCAACTGCAGCAGTGCCGCCACCGCGTCGTCATTGAAGGCGCCGACTGTCACCGTGTCCAGGTCCAGCGCGCCGGCTTGCAGGAACAGGTTCTGCGCCGCATGTCCTGTCTCTATGTGGACATAACGGACAGCCCGCTCGCCGTACTTCCGGGCAGTCCTTTCATACACCGCCGCGAACACCACCACGGCCGCGGCATCCGCCAGCCATGACTGCCCGAGCGCAGCCTGCGCCAGCCCGTAACGCCGGTCACCCCGGCGCATTGCCAGCAGCCGGTGACCGTCCGGCTGATAGTGATACACTCCTGCAGGCAGACGGTCGACACGACCGGCAACCACGTACAGCTCCAGCGGGTAGAGGGCCCCAGCCGAAGGCGCCGCCCGCAGTCCCCGCGAGTCGGTGATGCCCTGCGCCGCCCACAGCAACTGACCGATATCGGACAGCGAAAGGGACTTGTCACGGTACTCGCGCACCGAGCGGCGCTGCTGCAGGAGGACTTCAAGTGGATGCCGGCCCGACCTGTCCGGTTCCGGCAATGCAAGGGTCTCGTGCGAATCGGCCATAACGCCTCCCGTTATCGAGCAACACAACAGCAGCATGCCCATGACAGCAGCGTAACGGCGATGGATGCTTCGTGTGGCGTTATTCATGCGCATCGTCCCGGTCATTTCTGCATGGGGCTGCATTCGGCAAGAACAGTGCCGCTCACGGGGCACCGCCGGCCGGCAGCAGGGAATACCTGCAATGACAGCATACTGCTATCATAGCAACGTTCTGTAAACAGGTTCACCAGGAGACCCGGACATGACAAACCATCACGATGTGCTGGCAAAGCAGGCCGTCGAGCAGTTCAGGCAAGCGCTCAGCCACGAGACGCGCGAATATATCACCGCCGCGCAGCTCGAGGACCTGGAGCAGTCGATCAGCGAACTGCTCTCGCGCGAGCGTGGCCATATCGCCGACCTGGTGGAGGCCCTTGCCCGTACACTGCGCAGCGGTGTCGACAAACCGGAACTGGAGCTGTAAGCAGGCATCTGGCTGTCCCGTAGTGCGCGGTGAGAACCGCGGGTTTCCTGTTTGCCTGATCTGATGACCCTCACCCTGGTCCTCTCCCTGGAAGAGAGAGAACTGCTTTGTGGAGTCAGCAACCGTTTGATTGCGATTGTTGCCCGTTTGGGCGGGAAGGTGGCTTCAGTTCCCAGGAACCTCGCATCAACGGGGTTTTCTGTATATGGGAAGTGCAAGTTCTGCACGGTTAGCAAAGACACCTGTGAGCAGGCCTTAGTTGAGTTCGTCGTTCCTGGAGTACTTGACACCCTGAATGGTCAACTGCAATGCGAGCCCTTTTTCGGTGAGCTGATAGACGCTCACACCGTCCGGAATCGCGACAGCGCCACTCGCTTCGCCGCCCGTTTCACTGGTAGTCGCCGCGGCATCGGCCTGTCCTTCGGCGCTCCAGCCCGCGTTGATGAAACTGTCGAACTTCTCCCTGGTGTGGAATACGAAAACCACCCTGTAATCCTTAATACCGAGGCCTGGACCTGCACCCGCGGTATACATCTTCATATAGGTATCTTTACCGGACTCATTATCATGTGCGATCCCCTTACCGAAACCGCCGCTAATGAGCAAAATATGCATGCCAGTGTTTTCGAACACTGCATAACCAACAGCTTTGGCGATTTCGGCCTTCGCATCAGGCTCTTCCTGGTAGAGTCTGGTCAGCGTCTTGTCCTGCATTTCACTGATTTCTGCGCGTTTCTGGTCCGGAGTTTTATCGTCGCCTGAAAAACAGGCAAAAGACGCTACTGTAAGTGTTGCCATTACTAATGACATGATTTGTGGTTTCATTCTTTGCTCCGGGTTTTATTGTCTTAAAATAACCTCCTGACTAATACATATTCAGTAAACGTATTGCTTGTCACGGATCGCCTAATCACTGTCTCCATTACGCTGCATCGGGCAACCGCCGGGACGTTGGCAGCCATTACACAACTTCTTGTTAGAAAAAGAATTGACGTAGATCATGTAACGGTAATTTCTATCATGTTAGCGTGAATTACCTGATGCGCACACTTCAAAAGTGTCCAGGATCAGTCCAGGAATCAGATAGAACAGCGCATCGTTGATCGATTTCCCGGTTACCGTGGTCGCATCCTCCAAAAGTGTTTTCAGGATGCGGTCGTGGCCGAGTTGCGCCGGGATTATGATTGTCTGATCAAGGCGCTGGAGGCCGCAAAAACCCGGTTGGGTACAGCCAGTCAAGCCAGTGATGTTCGCCAGGAGCTGTTGGACAGGCCTGGGCCGGAGTCTGGTGAGGGATCCTGTGAGGAAAATTTGGAATAGTCAGCTATATTCAATCATGTATACACGAACTTGCATTGAACCATACAGCGATGGGAGATGACCCAATGGGTAACGAACAAGACTCAGCAAACGAACCGGAAGCGCAAAAGAATGTAGCCGCTGGCGATAATTCCGGGGAAGTGGTTGACCCCCTGAAAGACCCGGCCCGGCGGTTGTTTTTCAAACGCGCTGCGGTCGGCGGTGGCGCGGCACTGCTGGGTGGTGCCGGGGCGTATGGCGCGGCCCGGATCTCGCTGGAAGGTCGACCAGTGAGTGATTATCCGCATACCGATAAAGAACTCTTCAGGCCCAAGGACCAGCGCGATACGATTTTGAACTTTGTTTCCAGCAAGGCCCTCAACGAGAAGCACCCTGAGCGCAATGAACAATATAACCGCCTGCAAGACAAGCAGTTCGACTGGGTGAATGGTTTCAGGGATATGTGCAGCAATCCTGTTACACAGGTTAATAATGCATTGAGTAACGCGGGGAATCACAGCCGGGGAGCGGTCCTGGCCGAAGCGTTTGCGGGGAGTGTGCGCCATGAATACGGTACGAGCGTCAGGGTAGGTTGGTGCTGGACCGTCTGGCCATTGCCGTAGCGTAGTTCAGGGCCATCTGCAGACTACCGGTATCGACCTGTCCTGTGCCGGCCAGCTCCAGTGCGGTGCCATGGTCAACCGAGGTACGGATAATGGGTAATCCCAACGTAATGTTGACGGCACGCCCAAAACCGCTGTGCTTGAGTACCGGCAGACCCTGGTCATGATACATGGCGAGAATCGCGTCACTGTTGGCGATGTTGCGGGTATTAAACACGGTGTCTGCCGGCAGTGGGCCGTCCAGGTCAATGCCTTCATCGCGCAATCCCTGTAACGTCGGGATAATTATTTCGATTTCTTCCCGACCAAGGTGGCCGCCTTCACCGGCATGCGGGTTGAGTCCACACACTTTTATGTGTGGCTGTGATATTCCGAAGCGTTGTTGCAAGCCGGCATGCAAGACGCGTATGACACGTTGCAGGCGTTCGGGTGTGATCAATGCGCTGACGTCCTTTAGCGGCACGTGCGTGGTAACCAGCGCAACCCGCAGTTCATCGGTGGCGAGCAGCATGACGACAGTGTCGGTTGCGGTTGCCTGTGCCAGGTATTCAGTGTGACCGCTGAAGGCAATACCGGCATCGTTGATAATGCCCTTGTGTACCGGGCCGGTGACCAGTGCATCCAAGGTGCCGGACTGGCAGCCATCGATGGCGTGGTCGAGTGTGTTCAGTACATATTGCACATTGCGACTATCCAGTACGCCGCCCTGCGAGGGTATTGCTGTTGCGACAGGCAGTATGCATACCTCGCCGGCAGCAGAACATTGTGGTGCGTCATGCTTGTTAAACAGCCGGGAGCGGAACGGCAGGTTCAGGCCTGCAGTGCGTTGCGCCAGTAACTCCGGGTCACCAATAACGACGAGTTCGATGTCCAGCTGGTGTTGCGCCAGTAACAGGCACAGGTCCGGGCCGATGCCGGCAGGTTCGCCGGGAGTGAGTGCGATACGCAGTGTTTCTCTGGACACGATAGGGGGTGCAGCAGGGGTTGCAGCTTGCCGGGGCAGGCGTGCTTACCGCAGTAAGCGGCAGGCTCCAGCTTGTAGTTGCAGGTGTATATTTGCAAAACTCATGGCTCGTCAATCCGGTACTCAACGTAGGACTCGTCACGCAGGCGCCGCAGCCACAGGAACAGTTCCTCGTCATATTTCCGGGAACGGATCAGACCCCTTACCTTGGAGTTTTCGAAATCTTCCGTACTGTCATGCGTACGGCGTTCCTCTACCTTTACCAGGTGCCAGCCAAACTGGGTTTTCACCGGTTTGCTGAGTTCGCCAGGTGCCAGCGCGTCCAGCGCGTCTTCAAAGGCAGGGACGGTGTCACCCTTGTTCAGCCAGCCAAGGCTGCCGCCCTTGGCTGCCGACAGGGTGTCCTGTGAATTCGAACGTGCCAATGTTGCAAAGTCCTCGCCACCGCGCAGGCGTATTTCCAGTTGTTCAATTCGGATCAGTAATTCCTCGTCCGTGTTGACGGCATCCGGCTTGAGTAAAATATGTCGCGCGCGCGTTTGTTCAACCATGTGGCGTTCATCGCCGCGTTTTTCCAGCATCTTGATGATATGGAAACCGCCGGAGCTGCGAATCAGCTCTGAAACATCATTTACCTGCATGGTTTCTACAGAATCAACAAACAGGCCTGGTATCTGTCCGAGGCTGCGCCAGCCAATGTCGCCGCCTTCCAGTGCTGTTTGTCCGTCAGATTCGGCAATAGCAATCTCGGAAAAATTCTCGCCGTTACGCAGGCGGACAAGAATACTGCCGGCACGCTGTTCGGCGGCCTGTATTTCCTCGGAGCTGGCAGCTTCCGGAATGGCGACCAGGATGTGTGACAGGTGATACTCGATATCACTTTGGCCGCTTGCTTTCAGTGTTGCGAGCAGATTTTCGACTTCCTGGTCGGTAACCTTGATACGGCTGGCGACCATCTGTCTGCGCACCTGCCTGATAACCAGCTGTTTGCGGAGGTCTTCGCGAAATTTCGAATAGTTGTAGCCATCGCGTTCCAGTATGTCCCTGAATTCAGACAGGGTGACGCCATTTTCCTTGGCAAGATCCTGTATCTCACTGTTCAGCATGCTGTCACTGACAGAGATGCCGTTATCGGCAGCGATTTGCAGTTGCAGGGAATCGACCACCAGTCTTTCCAGTACCTGTTTTACCAGTACTGCATGCTCCGGTATGGGCGTGCCCTTTTCGTTCAGCTGCCTGACGACCTCGTCCATGGCGTCTTCCAGTTCGCTCGACAGGATAACGTCATTGTTGGCGATGGCGACGAGGCGGTTCAGCGGGTATTGCGGACGCGGTTCGGTATGGCCCGGTATAAGATCAGGCACAAAATCCGGTGCCACGACAAATTCGGGTTTGTTGGGCCGGTAGCCTGAAGGGTCCAGGGTGATCTCGGCAGGCTGTTCTTCTGCGCCCGCGATGGCTGCTGCCAACAGCAGGGCAGGAAAAAACACTCGTGAAAAATACTTCATGTGTAATAACTCGTTAAAGCAGATCAGTCGTTTGATTCGTAGCCAAGGATACCATGTTCGAGGGCGCTATCGACCTTCTTGCCCAGCCTGCCGAGACCCTTGAGTTCCAGTTGAAAGAAGATAGCCGTGTTGCGGCTGTCGCTGTCATCATTAATAAAACTGCGGCCAAGCAGTTGCGCGCCCCAGCAGCAGCTCTCATAACCCAGACCAGCCAGCGTCTCAATAGTTTCCCGATCATTCAGTGAGTAATACCAGCGACCAACCATATGCCATGACTGGCTTAGCGGCCACAGGAAAGAGACATCCGTTTGTTCCTGGATGTCGTCGCGGTAACGATAGGCCAGGTTTATCAGTTTGCGGGGACCCGCCCGGTATTGCAGGTGCTGATCGCTGCGCGCCGTGCTGGAGCTGTGCGGGTTCCATTGCAGCTCTGATTTGGCCGTCCAGTTGCGAGCCAGATTCAGAGTTATTTCGCCAACGATATTCGAGCTGTCGTCGGTCTCTTCGGGTTCGTCGGGCAGGGTGACATTGCGATCACTGAAATAGAACAGCGAGCCGAGACTTGCGCTGAAGCGCTGCACACCGTTGTCCGGATCCAGAAAGCGGGTCGTCAGCGCAACGGCCAGCTGGTTGGCATCACCCATGCGGTCCGGACCACTGAAACGGTTTTCGCGGAACAGTGTCCAGAAGTTGAAATCATAATCACCGGTATCAAACACCGGGATGTCGTCCTGGTTCTTGTCGGGTACGTACAGGTAGAACAGGCGCGGTTCCAGCGTCTGTATAAGGTTGCTTTCACCCCAGTGGCTGCTGCGTTCAAAAAAAGTACCGGCATCCAGGCTGACCACGGGTGTGGTGCGGGTGGGGCTGTCGTCTTCGCCGGTAGCGGTGTTGTCCAGATCGTAGCGTGTGTGTCGCAGGCTGACTGCCGGGTCAAGGTACCATGCCGCCCGGTGAACCGGCAGGCTGACCCGTGGTTGTACGTCGACGCGGGTGCCCTTGATGATGTCACCATCGCTGTGCGTGAAATAATTGGCCTCGGCGCGGGTGCTGAATTTCAGTCCCAGCAGACGGCTTTCCGGTGTGGCGTCGAACACCACCTGTGGCAGTTGTTTGTAGGGTTTGTCCGCCTGCGTCAGTGCCGGGTCAATCGTCTGGAAGTCCTGTACCTTCAGTCCCAGGCCCCAAAAGCTGCCGTGATAGGCCGCCTCGGCGGTACGTTCCAGGTTTGACTGACTGGTTTTTACCAGGCTGCTGCCGAGGTCTTCGAAGTAGCGGTCATCCGAGACGTTGCTGGCAACAACACTGGTCTGCACGCGTGGCCACGGATTGCCGTAGTGCTCGATGGCAACCAGGCTGCGATCCTCGTTATTAAAGCGGTCATCGGAGGGCAGGTACTCGGCGCTGAGCGTGCCCTCATTATGCTTATTCAGATAACGCATTTCGCCACCCATCATCAGGCCGCGGTCGCTCATGTAGCGTGGTGTAATGATCGCATCTTTGTCAGGTGCGATGTTCCAGTAGTACGGTACGCTGATATCAACGCCGGTTTCTTCGGTATGCCCGACCTTGGGGACCAGCAGACCGGAGCGGCGGCGATCATCAATCGGAAATGTGATGTAGGGTGTGTAGAGAATCGGCACACCCTTGAAGATTACCTTGGCATTGCGTGCGGTACCGGTGCCGTCTGCCCGGTCGAGGTCGACTTCCTTTGCGGTTAGTTCCCAGTCATGATTGTCGGGCGGGCAGGTGGTGTAGGACGCCTGTTGCAGATGCTGGTTGTCGCGGTCTCTCAGATCGAGGACGCTGGCAGTGCCGCGCCCGTGTGCCTCGGTCAAGGTATAGGTAATGTTTTTCAGGTTGCCCTGCTCCACGTCAGGGTAGAGAGTCGCGTCTTCACCGTCGATAATCAGGCCCGGTGCGGTAAAGCGGATATCGCCCTTTGCCATGAGTTCATTGTCATCCTGCCGGTAGGTGATGGTGCTGGCTTCCAGTCGCTGTGGCCCGTAAAGCACCACGGCATTTCCTTGCAGTGTATAGACATTGTCGTCACTGGCCTGTGCGCTGTCTGCCTGCAGATCGATTTCATCGGGATTGGCCGTTGACGTGTCCGCCGGCGATTGCGGGAACGGCGGGCACAGCGCCCAGCGATCGATATCCCCTTCCTGTTTACGGGATCGTCCCATTTTTTCAGCCTGCGGTATCAGGTGCGACGTGGCCGGTGTTGCCGCCGGAGCCACTACAGTTGCAGGCGCCGGTGCGGTGGACGATTCCCGGGCTTGAGGTGAGGCCGGACTGTCCGGCTTATCCGGCTTATCCGGCGTGTCAGGTGTATCGGATGTATCGGGTGTATCGGGTGAGAATAATTCTGTGTCAGCCGGGACAGGTGCAACTATCGGGTCGTCGCCGGTGTCGGTATCTGCGGGTGTGACGGTGCTGTCATCGGCCGGGACGATTTCCGGTGGTGGTGTCGCGCTGACGCATTCCCACAGGCCATTTGGCAGGGTGCTGCATTGCCAGCTCGCCAGCGGTGCAGTTCCGATGGCCGACAGCAGGGCAAACATCACCCACTGTAATGGCAAGCGGGTACCGCGGTCAGTAAAGGCCGGCAAGCGCATGGACTACGTAACAATTCTGGTGATTAATGGTCATGTGCAGCTGTGTGACCCGGTTTCGGCATGGCAGATGGCTGGCGGGCGCGAGGTAAAATCGCATAGAATGGCTTTAACTTCAAATATTTTATAATCAGTGTGTTATCTATCAAGTCACGGACCCAGATCAGTGTCCTGCTCGCCCTTGCCGGCGTCGTCCTGCTATTGCTGTTAACCGCCCCGGACAAGGATCCGGAGCTGCAACAGGTTGCGGTACCCGGCGTCAGGGTGGCCGTTGTCGGGCTGCATGACCTGGTGCCGAGCGAGACTGTCAGTGGCCGGCTGGATCCCGCCCGTCGGGCCAAAATGCATTTTGAATTGTCCGGTCAGATTGATGCACGCCCGGTAGAGCCGGGACAACAGGTGGAGCAGGGTGAATTGCTGTTGGCGCTGGCATCCGGTGATTATGAGGATACGCTGGCCGAGGCCGAGGCCCGGTTGGCGCAGGAGTCCCGGGATATCGAGCGTGACCGCGAATTGTTCACGCTGTCGAGGCGTAACTATGTCTTGCAGAAGAATGATCTGGACCGCCTGAAGAAGCTGGGCGCCGACTCACTGGTCTCGCAATCGCTTCTGGATGAAACCCGTATCAAACTGCTGCAGCTGGAAGCAGATGTGGCGCAACTCAAGTCGAGTGTTGCTTCTGCCGAGTCGCGACTTGCACTGAAGCAGGCGGAACGTAACCGGGCGGCTCGCAACCTGGCGCGCACACAATTACTGGCGCCTTTTGCCGGCAGCGTGAACACCGTGGAAGCGCAGGTCGGTGACTATGTAACACCCAGCCAGGTGATTGCCGAGCTGATTGATACCTCGTCGCTGGATCTGTATGTCGAGGTGCGCGGCAATGTAGCGCAGTCATTACAGCAGGGAGATGCAGTTGAGGTTGTTGTTGACGAGGTAACCCTGTCCGGCAAGGTGGTCGCCTTGCAGATAGATCCGGATCCGGCGACTTTTACACACGCCTTGCGCGTACGCGTGGCAGGTACGGCGGTGCGGCCCGGACAGGTTGCCCGTGTGAAGCTGCCCTTGCGGGTGCTGAGCAGGGTGACAGCTGTTCCGACCACGGCAGTATTGTATGACGAGGGTCAGACGTTTGTTTTCCGGCTGGATAGCGACAGGCTGGCGATGGTGGCGGTGACGCTGGGCGAACGCGTCGGTGATTTGCAAGTGGTGCACCGGGGCATTGATGCCAGTGACCGCATTGTGACGCATAACGTGTCTGCGCTGAGTGACGGGCAACAGGTGCGCGTCATTACTGCCGGGTCTGCACCCGAGTAACACGCCTTATCACTTTCCCGGACATCTGATGCCGCTGATAAGGTTTTCCATTAAAAACCCGCTCATCACCAACCTCATGCTGGTGATCGTGGTGATACTGGGCGTGTTGTCCTGGCGTTCCATGCCGCAAGAGATGTTTCCGACGGTTGAACTGGATGCCGTCAGCGTCAGTGTTGAATTCGAGGGTGCCTCACCTGAAGAGGTTGAACGTCAGATTGCTATTCCGCTGGAAGAAGAATTTGACGGCATGGCTGATATCGATGTCATGAGCTCGACCAGCAACGAGGGCATGGCTTCTCTCATGATCAAGCTGAAGTCAGGTACCGATGTTGACCAGTACATGCGTGACGCGCAGACGGCACTTGACCAGATAACCGATTTTCCGGATGAGGCCGAAGAGCCGGAGCTGGTCAGGGTGAAGGCACGCTTTCCGGTTATCAGCATGAGTCTCTATGGCGATGTGGCGCGCGGTTATCTTTACGATCAGGCTGACCGCATCAAGCAGCGTATGGCGCAGATTCCGGGGGTCGCCAGTGTCGGTATTGCCGGTAATCGCGAGTGGGAGCTGTGGATCGAGGTGAACCCGTTTGTGCTGGCCGCGCACAACATCTCGCTGGGACAGGTGTTGTCCGCGATACGCGGGAATTTGCGCGATTTACCGGGCGGTTCCCTGAAGGCCAGTGAAGGTGACATCCTGTTGCGTGGCAAGGGAGTGGCCCCGAAACCTGAAGAGATCGCGCAAATCAGTGTACGCAGCAATGACCGGGGCGGACAGCTGCAGCTGGGCGAGATTGCTGACATCGAGCTGCGGCTTGAGGAAGCGGAAACGCTGGGACGCTTTAACGGCCAGCCAGCGGTCAATATGACGGTTACCAAAACCACAGAGGCATCCACTATTGATGTCGCTGACGCCATGCGCGAGTTTGCAGGCCAGTTGCGCAAGGAGTTGCCGCTGACCATCAAGATAGGCATGTATAACGATCTGTCGGTGTATGTCAAAACGCGCCTGAACACGGTCAAGTCATCCGGGCTGGTGGGCCTGTTTCTGGTATTGCTGTCGCTGTACCTGTTTCTGAATTTCCGGGTTGCGCTGATTACCGCGATGGGGATACCGGTATCTTTTCTGTTTGCCGTGATTGCCATCTACTACCTGGGTTACACCATTAATATGGTGTCGCTGTTTGCGTTTCTGATTGCGCTCGGCCTGGTTGTTGATGACGCCATTATCGTCACAGAGAACATGTACCGCCACATGGAGATGGGTAAGCCGGCACATGAGGCGGCACGCACTGGTGCGCGGGAAGTACTGTGGCCGGTGGTGGCGAGTACTGCCACGACGGTGGCGGCATTTCTGCCGATGTTTGCCATCAAGGGCGTCATGGGTGCCTTTATTGCCGTGATTCCTGTTGTTGTCAGCGCTTCACTGCTGGGCTCGTTGTGGGAGGCATTTGGTGTGTTGCCGTCGCATGCAGCTGAATTGTTGCGCACCACAGACAAGGGTACGCGGACACATGAGCGCCGTGTTGACTGGAGTGCCTTGCTGAATCATTACATAGGCTGGTTGCGCAGTGCGCTGGAACACCGTTATTTCGTCGCGCTGCTCAGTATCGGCATCCTGATGGTTGTGCTGGTATTCGCGGCCACGCGCATTCCGTTTCAGCTGTTTGATGATGTTGACATCGGCCAGTTTTTTATCAATGCCGAGGCGCCGCAAACCTACAGCCTTGAGGATACCGCCAGGCTGGCTGAAAAGATGGAGGACATCGTGCTCGAGTCAATGGGTGACGATGAGCTCAGTACGCTGTTGACCAATGTGGGTGTGACCTTTATTGACTTCAATCGCTTCCAGACGGGCAGTCACTATATCCAGCTGGTAGTGGACCTGGAGAAGGCGGAGCCGGAAGGTTTTATCGAACGCTATATTACGCCGCTGGTCAGTCTGAAGTTTGCCCGGGAAGGTACGCGCACCCGGCACACGGACGATATTATTAATGAGCTGCGTGACAAGCTGCAGGCTGTGGCCGGTGTTCGCCGTATTGCCATACAGCGACCGCAGGGTGGTCCGGCCGGTGCGGACCTGGAGGTGGGTGTAACCGGGCCGGATGTAGAGGTTTTACGGCAGCAGGCCGATCGTATGGTCGAATACCTGCAGCGGTTGCCGGGGGTGCATGATGTGCGCCACAACCTGGAGATCGGCAAACTGGAATATCAGTATTCACTGAACTCACGTGGCAAGGAACTCGGCATCAAACAGAGCGAGCTTGCTGATGCAGTGCGCACCGGTTTTCTGGGCGTTGAAGCCGTGCATGTCACGCTGGGTGACAAGCGTGTTCCGGTGCGTGTGATTTATCCGGACGCCATTCGCCAAGGCAGTGATCTGGAGCGCCTGCCCATTGTGCTGGAGGATGGTCGGCTGGTGTATCTGGGCGATGTCGCAGAAATCACCGCCGGCCGTGGCATGAACACCATCAGTCGTCGTGATACCCGCCGACTTGGGCTGGTTACCGCGGATGTGGATGGTGGAGTCATCACGCCACTGGAAGTGACCGGGTTGGTGCAGGCCGAGTTTGGTGAGATTGGCCAGAGCTTGCCAGGTTACGAGTTGCTGTTTCTGGGTGAGAAAAAAGATGCCTCGGAGTCCTTTGATGGGATGCGGGATGCCTTGCTGATTTCGGCTGCACTCATCTTTTTTATTCTGGCGGCACTGTTTCGTTCCATGCTGGATCCGCTGGTTGTCATGTTTGCAATTCCTTTTGGTCTGATCGGGGTGGTGATTGGCCACATCCTGTTCGGTTATAACCTGCAGTTCCTGTCAGCCATCGGCTTTCTGGCGCTGACCGGGATCCTGGTGAATGACTCCCTGATCCTGGTTAACTTTGCCAAGCGTATGCAAGCAGAGGGCATGGATCGCATGGAGGCCATGATTGAGGCCGGCCGGGTGCGGGTACGCCCCATTCTGTTGACCAGTATCACCACCTTCCTGGGTATTTCCCCGTTGATTTTCTTTGCGACCGGGCAAACGGCGTTCCTGTCCCCGATGGCGGTCAGCCTGGGGTTTGGTCTGCTGTTTGCAACCGGCATTATCCTGATATCAATCCCGTGTTTTTACATGATTGCCGATGACCTGCGCGAAGCCGTGCGCGGCAAATTGCGCGAGCGTTTCCCGCCGGTGGATGATATCTGAGCCGCTCATGCTGCTGCGTTTGCCCGGAATGTATGGAAGGAAAGGCATATAATGCCGCCTTTTATTCAAGAACTGTTAAACAGGAACCCGTAACGTGCCTGAACGTCTCGAACAACTGAAGCACTGGCTGGAATCAGAACTCGATTTCAACGAGTACACATTGAACCCTGCATCTGCCGATGCCAGCTTTCGTCGCTACTTTCGTGTTGTGCATCAGGGTGAGAGTCTAATCGTGATGGATGCGCCACCCGCGAAGGAAGATTCGCGGCCCTTTATCAGTATTTCAAGAATGTTGTTTGACGTCGGTCTGAACGTACCGGCTGTCATTGATGATGATCTGGAGCAGGGCTTTTTGCTGTTGTCTGATCTGGGTAGCCGGCCCTACCTGGATGAACTCAACAGCGAAACCGTCGAGCGGCTCTATGGTGATGCGCTCAGCGCACTGGCCACGATACAAACCTGTATCCCGGTAAATGGAGGCTTGCCGCTCTATGATCGCACGCTGTTGTTGACAGAGATGGAGCTGTTCCGCGAGTGGTTGCTCGGCAAACACCTTGGCGTAATACAGGAGGGTTCGCAAACAGCTGTTATTGATGCGGCATTTTCACTGCTCGCCGACAGTGCGCTGGAACAACCGCAGGTGTGTGTGCACCGGGATTATCATTCGCGTAACCTGATGATCACGGAACGCAATAATCCGGGTATTCTTGATTTTCAGGATGCTGTTATCGGGCCGGTTACCTACGATCTTGTGTCACTGCTGCGCGACTGCTATATCGAGTGGCCGCGTGCACGGGTGGAAGACTGGGCGCTCGGTTATCAGGAGCTTGCGCTGCAGTCCGGTATTCTGCGCGAGGAGCACGAGGACCCTGTCCGGTTCCTGCGCTGGTTTGACCTGATGGGTATGCAGCGCCACCTGAAGGCTGCCGGTATTTTCGCACGGCTTAACCATCGCGATGGCAAGCCGGGTTACCTGGCTGATATCCCGCGTACACTGGGTTACGTCGTGGATGTTGCGAGTCGCTATGACGAGTTG